>CAYPGL010000028.1:0-11934 GCA_964410035.1 uncultured Qipengyuania sp.
CTGGAGATAGCGAGCGCGGGGGCAATCAAGATTTTGCTATTCATGGTTTTTCTCCGTCAGCGTCCCTGTCCGAAGACCTACGGAGAGACCCATCAGGTGTTCCCGCTCAATCGTAAGTTACTCCCGGCAACCCTTGCCCGCCATCGGCAATAAACGCATCGATCCGCGCCTCCAGTGCAGGCAAAGGCACCGACCCGAGCGAAAGCACAACATCATGGAATTTGCGGATGTCAAAATCGTCCTCCAACGCGACTTCGGCCTGGTTGCGCACGCGACGGATCGTCATTTCGCCCAGCTTGTAAGCAAGAGCCTGCCCTGGCCAACTGATATAGCGGTCGATCTCGGTCCCTACTTCACGGTCCGAAAGCGCGGTGTGCCTGGAGAGGTATTCGACTGCCTGTTCTCGGGTCCAGCCATAGTGATGTATCCCGGTATCGATTACTAGACGCGCTGCACGCCACATCTCATAGGATAGGCGCCCGAATTTTTCGTACGGCGTCCGATAAATGCCCATCTCCTCTCCGAGATATTCCACATAGAGGCCCCACCCCTCGCCAAAGCCGGAGAAATAGGTCTGCCTACGGAAACGGGGTGCTTCGTCCTGCTCCAGAGCGACCGCCGCCTGAAAGCTGTGACCGGGTGAGCATTCGTGCAGAGTAAGTGCCGGAATGTTGTAGAGCGGGCGCGATGGAAGGTCGTAGGTGTTCATCTGACAGGCATCGAGCCCGCCGCGCCCTGCGGTATAGAAGGGAGCGATAGCCGGATCGACCGGGCGGATCGTGAAACGGTGCCGCGGCAGGAAACCAAAGTAGTCGGCGATTTCCCCGTCGACCCGCTTCGCGACATAGGATGATACGCCCATCAATTCGTCACCGGTATCGGCGACGAATTGATGATCGGTGCGCAGAAAGGTAATGAATTCGGCCAGCGTGCCGTTAAACTCAGCCTGGGCCTTCACTTTCTCCATCTCGGCAGTGATGCGAGAGACTTCGCCGAGACCAATCTCGTGAATCTGCTCCGCAGTCAGATCGAGCGTCGTATATTGCCGGATCTGTTGCGCGTAATAGGCTTCGCCTTCTGGGAATTCACTCGCGCCAAGTGTGGTGCGCGTTTGCGGCAAGTAGGTCTCGCGGAAGAATGTCAGCAACTCGCCATAGGCAGGCGTCACGCTTTCAGCGATTGCAGCGCGGCCCGCCGCCTGCAGACGCTGGCGATCTTCAACCGAAAAACGCTCCGGCATATCGCTGAAGGGAGCCCAGAACGGGCTGACCTCCGGATCATCGACAACATAGGCCTCGATCGAGGCATCGCGGCCCTCCAGCGTTACCCGGGGAACGCTGAAACCGCGGTCAAGTCCCGCTTTTGCATTGTCGGTTTGCTCCGCGAAAAATCGCGGCAGATCGTTCATCCGGCCAATATAATTTTCATAGTCCTCGACAGTGCTAAACCCGCTCCTTGCAGCGAGATAAGACCAGAAATTGCTGTCGCTATCGAAAGGCATTTCCCACTCGGAGTAGCGCGCATCGCCAATGTCGCTTTGAAGCAGTGTGCGAAGTACGAGAGCATTGGTCCGAGCTTCTTGGGACAATGCCGCCTTGTCGATCGCATTCAGCCTCTCGAGGATTTGCACGGCCCGCGCCGCGCGCGCGCGCTGCGATTCGGGCGTTACCGACCACAAGCTGTCGCCATACTCGGTGCTGCCGTTCTCTTGCTCGGTCAGGCCATACTCGGAAAGCTGATAGTCATACCATTCATCCGCCAGCACCATCAGAGCTTGATCGGCGCTTTCCTGAGCAGCAAGCGGAGTTGCAAAAGTAGAAGCGGCGAGAACCGCCGCTCCGAGAATGGCAGTCCTCATCGTATTCATCTCCCGGTATTCATTGTTCTCAGTTGATCAGTCCGGCTTTTTCGCCACACCGACCATGGCCGGACGTAGCAGACGGTCCTTGAGCATGTAGCCGGCCTGCATTTCCTGCACGATGGTGCCCGGCTCGACCTCGTCGGTCGGGATCTCCATCATCGCCTGGTGCTGGTTCGGATCGAGCGGCAGACCCTTGGCCGCAATACGTGTGATACCATTGTGGGTGAACACCTTGTCGAGTTCGCGCTGGGTGGCCTCGATACCGGCGATAAAACCCTTTAGCTTCTCGTCTTCCCGCTGCTCGGCGGGGATTGCATCTAGCGCGCGTGCAAGGTTGTCCGCGACACTTAAGACATCGCGGGCGAAACCGGTTGCAGCGTAATTGCGCGCGTCCTGAACGTCTTTTTCCATCCGGCGACGCACGTTCTGAGTTTCCGCCCGGGCGTAAAGGACATCCTGCTTTGCGGCTTCAAGGTCGCCGCGAAGGCTGGCGAGTGCATCTTCCAACGCTTCCTCCGCAGCTTCGCCATCATCTGCGCCTTCGCGCAAATGTTCCGGCACGCCTTCCATTTCGCGCGCCACTTCATCGTCGACCGCCTTTTCCTGCGGTTCGTTCGTGTTCTCGTTGTTCACTTGAAAACCCTGCTATCCAATTCTCTTGCCCAAGGATCGGGCCGTGAAATCCACCATGGGGACGACACGCGCGTAATTCAACCGAGTCGGCCCGATGACGCCGAGCACGCCAACCACTTTTCCTTCCCGATCGCGATAGGGTGCGGCGATTACCGACGAGCCCGAAAGCGAGAACAGGCGGTTCTCGCTACCGATGAAGATTCGCATCGCTTCTGCTTCGCGCGCATTTTCCAGCAAAGAGGCAACTGATTGCTTGTTTTCGAGATCGTCAAGCAGCGAGCGAACCCGTTCGATATCGGAAAGCGCGCTCTCATCGAGGAGGTTGGCCTGCCCTCGCACGATCAGGACCGGACGGTTCGAGGCGTCCTCGGTCCAAACGGCTATTCCGCGCTCGACCAGGTCGCGGCTCGCCTCGTCCAATGCGCTGCGGCCGCCGGCGATTTCGCGCTCTATGAGCAACGCGGCTTCCGCCAGTGTCCGCCCCGCAGTCTTGGCAGTGAGGAAATTGCTCGCCTGTTCGAGGGATGTACCCAGCGCCTCGACCGGCATCGGCAAGACCCGATTTTCGACATGTCCGTCCTCGCCCACCAACACGGCGAGAACCCGACCGGCATCGAGTGGGGTAAGCGAGACCTGCGCAAGTCGAGGCTCTCGTGTCGGCACCATAACCATGCCCGCTGCCCCCGAGAGGTCTGAAAGCAGGGCACTGGTCTGTTCAAGCGCGCGTTCGATGGGGCCCGGTTGGGCGATCCGTTGTTCGATTGCGGCGCGTTCCTCTGCAGTCGGTTCGGCAACCTGCATCATTGCGTCTACGAAAAGACGAAGGCCGCTGTCTGTAGGCATGCGGCCTGCGCTGGTATGCGGTGCGGCAAGGAGGCCGCGCTGTTCCAGTTCCGCCAGAACCGACCGAATCGACGCAGGCGAGAGGTTCACGCCTCCTTCGCCCGAAAGGGCTTTCGAACCGACCGGCAAGCCGCTCTCGAGATAACCCTCGACCACGAGGCGAAAAATCTCGCGAGCACGATCGGACATGTCAGGCAACGGCAGAGAGTTCATTGTTCCTATCTAGCTGCTCCCCTTGCGGCCTCAAGGGGCTTCGGCCAAAGCCTGCCCGAGAGATTCGACTGCATTGGAGAATTTATGCGACCTTCAGGACGCGCGCCCGATGAAATGCGCGCTATCACTATCGAAACTGGCTACACCAAGCATGCCGAGGGAAGTTGCCTGATCGGCTTTGGCGATACCAAGGTGCTATGTACCGCCAGCGTTGAAGAACGCATACCGCCGTGGCTTCGCGGCAAGGGCGAAGGCTGGGTGACCGGCGAATATTCGATGCTGCCGCGCGCAACCCACACTCGCGGCCAGCGTGAAGCTGCCAAGGGAAGGCAGAGCGGAAGGACACAGGAAATTCAGCGCCTTATAGGACGCAGTTTGCGCGCCGTCGTCGATCACAGGAAGCTTGGTGAACGCCAGATCACGCTCGATTGCGACGTCATTCAGGCAGATGGTGGCACCCGCACCGCTTCGATCTCGGGTGCGTGGATTGCCCTGCGCCTCGCCGTGAATGCGCTGATGAAGTCGGGCGACATCGTCGAAGATCCGATTACCGCCAAGGTCGCCGCAGTATCCTGCGGCATCTACAAGGGCACGCCGGTGCTCGACCTCGACTATCCAGAGGACAGTTCGGCTGATGCTGACGCTAATTTCGTGCTCATCGAAGGCGGCAAGATCGCCGAGGCACAGGCAACCGCCGAGGGTGCGCCATATGACGAGGAAGCTTTCTTGCGGCTACTTCGCCTCGCCCAGATGGGTTGCGGGGAAATCTTCAAGGCGCAGGACGAGGCCACACGCAAATGACACGCCGCATCGGTTCGGGCAGCTTGGTGATCGCCACGCATAATGCGGGCAAGCTTAAGGAGATTTCCGCGCTGCTCGCCCCGTATGGCGTGAAGTGCATCTCCGCCGGCTCGCTCGGTCTGCCCGAACCCGCGGAGACGGGGACGACTTTCGTTCAGAACGCTTTGCTAAAGGCGCGGGCGGCGGCTGATGCCTCGGGCCTCCCTGCCCTAGCCGACGACAGCGGTCTTTCGGTCGATGCTCTGGACGGACGCCCCGGAGTCTACACGGCGGACTGGGCCGAGCGGCAATGGTTCGAGGGCGATCCGGGCCGCGACTGGTACATGGCCATGGGCAAGGTCGAAGGAATGCTCCAGCAGAAGGGCTCCGATGCCGAACGCTCCTGTGCTTTTCATTGTGTGCTCGCGATCGCTTGGCCCGACGGCGAACACGCTGTCTATGAAGGTACCGCACCCGGACTTCTGACTTGGCCGCCACGTGGGGAAATGGGTTTCGGATACGATCCCGTCTTCGTCCCCAAGGGACATGACAAGACTTTCGCAGAGATCGCGCCGGAGGAGAAACACGCGATCAGCCATCGCGCAGATGCATTCGCCAAACTCGTAGGCGAACAATTCGGTCAGTAGGCCTTCTGGCCCCACACATTGCCAGCGGGCCAGTAGCGACAAACCAGTACGTCCCAACCCTGGTCGTTGACGACCGAACAGCCGACTTCCTGCGTATTGCGCCAGACGATCTGGGTATAATGCGCCACGTCGGCCCACTTTCCCGTCGAGGAGATCTCGGGAAAATTGCCGTGCCGGTAATACTTCTTCTCGTCGATCATCATGTCGAGCCCGACAAGCACGTCCCCTTGGCCCTGACTACCCATCCATAAATTCTCGCCAGTGCTGTTACGCGTGCGGCGGTCGGCATGTTCGAGCCGCCCACGGCTGGCAAGTTCACGACCCCATTGCTGCGCCTCGCGCTCCAGCGCTCGGTTCCATTTCAGCTTGGGCAAGCCGAGGCGCTGGCGTTCGTGATTGTGCCTGTCGAGCATGCGCGCGGCGAGTCTGTCATCCATGCGATTATCGTGATTGATGCCGGATCGGCTACTATTGTCTGCAGCGCTGTTGCTTGCGCTTGCGGCAGCCGTGATGCCCGTGGCACATAGCGCGGCTAATGCGGCGCTTGCCGCAATCAGAATTTTAGACCCGTCCATGGCTATGCTATAACCGCATTCCTGCTTAATTTGAGGTGAAGCCAAGAATTGGCCCGTTCGCTCTACATCCACTGGCCATTCTGTTTGGCGAAATGTCCCTATTGCGACTTCAACAGCCACGTCCGTGAACGCACCGACATAGCCGTATGGGAAGCCGCATTGCTCGCCGACATGCGCGCCGAGTTTGCTGCGGGTAATGATGAAGAACCTCTCATAAGTGTCTTTTTCGGCGGAGGAACGCCTTCGCTCATGCCGCCTGCCCTCGTGACGTCTCTCCTGCGCGAAGCCGAAAAACTGTGGGGCTTTGCGGACGACATCGAGATAACTCTTGAAGGCAACCCTTCCTCGGTGGAAGCCGCGAGCTTTGCCGATCTCGCGACTGCGGGGATCAACCGTGTCTCTCTTGGTGTGCAGAGCCTGCGCGACGACGCGCTTCGTTTTCTAGGCAGGCTCCATGGTGCGAATGAAGCGCTTGATTCAGTCGAAACTGCGCAGAAACTGTTCAGCCGCGTTTCGATCGACCTGATCTATGCCCGGCCCGATCAGACGCCGGAGGAATGGCGACAGGAGCTATCGGAGGCACTTGCGCTCGGGACTTCACACATGTCACTTTACCAGTTGACCATCGAACCGGCGACGCGCTTCGCCACCGATGTAAGGCTCGGAGTTTTCGAGCCGCTGGAAGATGATCCGGCAGCCGATCTCTTTGCTCTTACTCGCGACATGACGGCAGAAGCCGGTCTTCCGGCATACGAGATCAGCAATCACGCGAAACAAGGAGAAGAGAGCCGCCACAATCTCACCTACTGGCGATACCGTGACTACCACGGGGTTGGGCCAGGCGCTCACGGCAGACGAAACGGCATTGCTACGACCCGGCACAAGAAGCCGGAGAATTTCCTCACCGCCGTCGAGAAACAGGGTGACGGTATCGTCGAACACAGGATACTGGACAATCGCGAACAGGCCTCGGAGGCTCTCCTCATGGGACTACGCCTCACCGAGGGCATCGATCTCTCGGAATTGGAAGCCCGCTTCGGCATTTCCCGTTCTGACCTGGTCGACGGGAGAAAACTGGCTTTATATCAAAATTTCGGATTGGTTCGCACCTCGGGTGACCGGCTAGGCGTGACTTCAGCAGGAATGCCTTTGCTCGATGGGCTTCTGGGTGAACTCGTTCCGGAAGAGTTGGTGAGTAGTTGAGTAGGCAGGAAGTTCTTGGTGCGTGGCATGATCACCTTGCGCTTGGCCTGAGGCGATCGCCGCATACTGTGCGGGCCTATCACAAAGCGGCCGAACGCCTGCTGACAAATTTGAAGATGACCGAGTTTGAACAAGTTGCGAGGTTGTCGACGGGCACGCTGCGCGGTCACCTTGCTTCACGGCGCGCCGATGGGCTTGCTAACGCCTCCGTCGCCCGCGAACTCTCGGCGCTCAAAGCTTTCATCGGCTTTGCCCGGACGCAGGAAGGCCATGAGATTTCCGAGGCCCCGCGCATGCGGGGACCACGGCTCAAAAAAGGTTTACCGCGACCTGTTTCGCCGGACGATGCGATCGGACTGGCTGACACGGTGGAAGCGCTTGCGGTCGATGGCTGGGTCGGCGCACGCGACCGGGCAGTGCTGCTGATGCTGTATGGCGCAGGTATGCGCATTTCCGAGGCCCTCTCGCTCAAGGGAAGCGAACTCCCGCTTGCCGAGACACTCACTGTAATTGGCAAGGGCAACAAACCTCGGGTGGTCCCGCTGGTCCCGCTGATCCGAGAGTCAGTCGATGCTTATGTGCGCCAGTGCCCTTGGTCGATCTCGCGCGATGATCCGCTTTTTCGTGGGATGAAGGGCGGTCCGCTCTCACAGGGGGTGGTGCAGAAGGTGACTGCACAGGCACGGCGTGTCCTTGGCCTTCCCGATACCGCGACCCCTCATGCCCTCCGCCACAGTTTCGCAACGCATTTGCTCGGAGCTGGGGCCGATCTGCGCAGTCTCCAGGAACTGCTCGGCCATGCCAGTCTCGGATCCACGCAGATCTATACGAAGGTCGATGCTGCCACCTTGCTAGACGCCTATCGTAGTGCACACCCCCGAGAGAACGATTAGGACTTATTGCTCGCTGGTTTCCAGGTGACCACTCGGTAAACATACCAGTTAATTCCTAATGCTATGAAACCGCCGACCGCCCAACTCGCATAGACATCGTAGCGATCAATGAGCTCTGACAGAGCGCTTCCGCCAAGGATAAGCGCACCGTTCCAGATCAAGGATCCGAGGAAAGTGAAGAGCAGGAAGCGCCAGAGTTTCATTCTGGCGAGTCCGGCGGGCAAGGAAATAATGGTCCGAAGGAACGGCGAAAAGCGAAGTAGGAAGACGATCCAGTCACCATTGCGGCGGAACATATGGCGCGCCTTTTCGAATTCCTCCCATTCGAAGGTTAGCCAGCGTCCGCGCTTTTCGATGAAGCTCCTGAGATGCTCTTCATCCCAGCGGTGACCGAGCCAATACCAGAAATAGTTTCCTACCACCGTGCCCAGTGTGCCGATCATCAAGAGCGGTGCGAAGGCCATCTGATCGCGTGCAACCAGCACGCCGCCATAGCCCATGATTATTTCCGACGGCATCGGCGGAAAGATGTTTTCCAGCGCCATCAGGATGAAGATGCCCAGATATCCGCCACTAGCGATGGCACTAAGGATGAAATCGTTCACAGTGCGTCCAACGCTTGATCGGAATTATTGCTCCGCTTGCCTGCGCTCGATCGCTTCCCAGATGAGGCTCGCCGTGTCGGTTCCGTTGAATTTGTCGATCGCGACGATACCGGTCGGCGACGTAACGTTGATTTCCGTAAGCCACTTCCCGCCGATCACGTCGATTCCTACGAAAACCAAGCCGCGCTTCTTCAGTTCGGGCCCCATCGCCGCGCAGATTTCCTCTTCGCGTGGCGTCAACCTTGCAGCTTCGGCATGGCCACCTTGCGCCAGATTCGAACGAAACTCACCTTCGCCGGGGAAGCGGTTGATTGCGCCGGCAAATTCCCCGTCCACCAAAACGATGCGCTTGTCACCCTCCGCCACCTCGGGAAGGAACGGCTGAACCATATGCGGTTCTGGCCATGTGAGGTCGAACACCTCGCTGAGGGCAGAGAGATTTGTGCCGCTTTCGTCGAGGCGGAAAATAGCCTTTCCGCCGTTACCGTGAAGCGGTTTTACTACAACCGATCCATGCTCGCGCTGGAATGCCTTCAGGTCGTCGAGATGCCGCGCGATCATGGTAGGCGGCATGAACCGCGCGTAGTCGAGCACGAACATTTTTTCCGGCGCATTCACGACTTCACGCGGATCGTTGGCGACCAGTGTCGTGCCCTTGAGTCGATCAAGCAGAAAAGCGGCACTTATATAACCAAGATGAAACGGTGGGTCCTGCCGCATCAAAACAACGTCGATAGCTCTGGCGAGATCGATACGGCGGCGCTCCCCAACAGTGAAATGGTCGCCTTCGACCCGCTGAACCTTGACCGGCGCGGCATGCGCGGTGATTTGTCCCGAAGGCGTGCCGTCGCTCTGCCAAGCGAGGCTGGCGACATCGTAATGCCAGACCTCGTGCCCGCGATCCTGCGCTGCGAGCATCAGCGCGAAGCTGCTGTCGCCCGCGATCTTGATGCTTTCGAGCGGGTCCATCTGGACGGCAACGCGTAGGGTCATTTCAAACTCCGATTATCCTGAACCCGAAGGAGGATCAGGGCTACCAAGCGTTGGCGATGTGGCGAGGGAAGGCACCCGGCGCAAGAAGGATTACATCAACGCGGAAGTCTTCCCCTTCGTTGCGTAACGATACGCTACCGCCTCGGTCGCCGCGGCAAACCTGACGAGCCGGTACTGATCGATTGCATGGTCCAGCTCTTCGCGTTTCTGCCGCCCCTTGACTTCGATGAAGGCTACCAGCCTGCCGCGTTTTGCCACGAGATCGATCTCTGCTGCAGCTGTTTTACACGCCGGTCGAGAACCTGCCAGCCCTTCGCGCGCAGCCAGAGAGCCACAAGTGTTTCGCCGTCGCGGCCGCTACGCTCTGCCTGCTTGCGCTTCATTCCGTTTTAATTTCCATAGCGCGGGCATACAGCGCTTTTCGGTCGAGCCCAGTAGCCTTGGCGACATGCCCCGCGGCTTGGCTCGCCTTCATCGTCTGCATCGCTTCGCGCAGCATTTGGTCCGCATCCGCATCGCTCGGAGCATGATCTTGCGGCGGACCCACGAGGAGTACGATTTCTCCTTTAGGAGGATTGGCATCGTAATACGCTATCAATCCGTCGGACAGTCCGCGGCGGCATTCCTCGTGCAATTTGGTGATTTCGCGCGTCACCGCAATCTCCCGCTCTGGCAGGATTTCACCCAGAGCCTTCAGCGATTTGAGCAGGCGTGGCCCGGTCTCGTAGAACACGAGCGTTGCATTCGCGGCAGACAATTCCGTGAGTGTTTCGCGCCGCGCCTTGTCCTTGACCGGCAGAAAACCGGCGAAAAGAAAACGGTCGTTCGGCAAGCCGGAAAGTGTGAGCCCGACGATCGCAGCGCATGCCCCGGGCAAGCTCGTGATAGGAATGCCTTCCGCCCGGCAATCGTTCACCAGGCGGTATCCTGGATCAGAGATCATGGGCGTGCCCGCGTCGCTTACCAACGCGACCGCGCGCGTCCGGATTGACTCGATGAGCCGGGACCGATCGCGATGCTCACTATGATCGTCATATCGCCATAGCCGCTTGGAAATACCGAGATGCTTCAAAAGCTTGCCGGTGACCCGCGTGTCCTCGCAAGCAACCGCATCGCAGCGTGACAGAATGTCCACGGCACGCATGGTGATATCGCCGAGATTACCGATAGGGGTGGCAACAAGGTAAAGACCCGGTGTAAGACGGTCGTTCAGAGGCTGGGCGGCATCGCTCACTCTCCTTCCATGAACTACCTAAGAGGGACGCGGCAAGAATGAAGCGCGCATTTGTCACCCGGCGTAACGTTATGATGGCGGCAGGCGTGGTCCTGCTTTCCGGCTGTTCGATCATTCCGAAGGGCGCCGAAACACCGACCGCCGGCACCCCTACACCGGAGCCGAGCGCGACCGCCCTGCCCCAGGACGAAAACCTGCACCGAGTTGCGCTACTGGTGCCCCTCTCCGGCCAGAACGGCGAAGTGGGACAATCTATCGCCAACGCGACAACGATGGCGATCCTCGACACCGAAGCGAGCAATTTGCGCATCACGACCTACGATACTGCCGAAGGCCCACAGGCCGCGGCGCAGCGGGCGATCGCCGACGGCAACAGACTGATCCTTGGCCCACTGCTAGGCAGCAATGTCGTTTCGGTCCGCGCCGAGGCTGGGCCGGCCAATGTGCCGATTATCAGCTTTTCGAACGATTCCACCGTGGCTGGACCCGGCGTCTTCGTCATGGGGCATATCCCCGAACAATCGATTGCGCGCAGCGTCGAATATGCGCGCGACAACGGAGCCGACAGCTTCGCCATCCTCGCGCCCGACGGAGATTACGGGACCCGCGCCGAGGCATCACTGCGGTCGGCCCTTTTCGAACACGGCGGGGAGCTCGTTGCGAGCGAAAGCTATGCGCGCAGCAATACCTCGATCGTCAGTGCCGCGGGCCGCTTGAAGCAACGCGGCGGCTTCGACACGATCCTAATTGCCGACGGCGGCACCAATTCGATCCGGGGAGCAGAGGTGGTGAAGTCTGCCGGTCTGCGTATTCTGGGGACCGAACGTTGGAGCGGCGATAGCACGTTATTGCGTTCTTCTGCCATGCGCGGCGCGCTCTTCTCAACCGTCAGCGACGCCCGCTACGCCGGTTTCGTGCGCAGCTATCAGGAACGTTTCGGAGGGCAGCCATATCGGGTTGCGACCCTCGGCTACGATGCCGTTCTGCTGACCCTGCGTGCAGCGCGCGAATGGCGGTTCGGCCGTCCCTTCCCTTCCGATGTCCTGTTCCAATCGGGCGGTTTCGATGGGATCGATGGTGCTTTCCGCTTCGAGCGAAATGGTGTGGTTCAGCGGGCGATGGAGGTACGCCGTGTTGCCAATGGCGACGTGGAAGTAGTCTCGGCTGCACCGTCAGGCTTCTGACAGGCGGATAACCTCGCCCGCCAGCTTGCGACAAGCACAACGAGCGATATAGCCTAAGCCCATGTCCGACGACCTGTTCGAAAACACACCGACGTCCTCCGGCGACTACGATGCTTCTTCAATCGAGGTCCTCGAGGGTCTCGAACCCGTGCGCCGTCGTCCCGGTATGTATATCGGCGGAACCGATGATCGGGCCCTCCATCATCTCGTCGCTGAAGTGCTCGACAACTCGATGGACGAAGCGGTCGCCGGCCATGCCAGCCGGATCGA
>CAYPGL010000029.1:0-11913 GCA_964410035.1 uncultured Qipengyuania sp.
TTCCAGGGGCAGATCGGTTACCACGATTTCGAAGGAGTGACCGTCCGTGCCGAGGAAGGGGACCGGCTGGTCGAGAACCTTGGTCAGCATTCGATCCTGATGCTACGTAATCACGGTCCGGTGGTGATGGACAAGACCATTCCAGGCATGTTCGTAAAGATGTGGGCCCTGCAACGAGCCTGCGAGATCCAGGTGGCAACGCTGAGCCAGGGCGAACCCAATATCGTCAAGCAGGAGGTCGTCGATGTGCATCAGCGCGACCTGTCGACCATGCAAACGCAGGGCGGGGCCGGATTGTTCGATTTCGAAGCGTGGAAGCGCCGCGTCTCAAAGATCGACGACAGCTGGAAGAGCTGAGACCTCTCGACTTTTCCTGGAATTGAGGCAAAGGCACCGCCATGTCGCGCATGACGGTCAACGACCGCCCGATCGAATTCCTGATGGACCCGGAAACGCCCTTGTTGTGGGCGCTGCGCGATGCCGCGAACCTCACCGGTACCAAATACGGCTGCGGCAACGGCGACTGCGGATCCTGCATGGTCCATATCGATGGCGAGCCGCTTCGTAGCTGCCTCGTTACGATAGCCGAGGCGGAAGGTCGCTTCGTCACAACCATCGAGGGGCTGTCGGGTGATCGCACCCACCCAGTTCAGCAGGCCATGGTGGCAGAGCAAGCAATCCAGTGCGGTTTCTGTACGCCGGGGATCGTGATGGCCGCGGCGGCGCTGATCGATCGCAATCCGGGGGCCAGCGAAGAGGAGATCAAGGCCGCCATCCCCAACATCTGTCGCTGCGGCGTCTATCCTCGCCTGGTTCGCGCGGTCCAGCGGGCGGGAAGAGTCGCGCGG
Organism: uncultured Qipengyuania sp.; assembly: GCA_964410035.1. Classification (GTDB taxonomy): domain Bacteria; phylum Pseudomonadota; class Alphaproteobacteria; order Sphingomonadales; family Sphingomonadaceae; genus Qipengyuania. The sequence goes on from CAYPGL010000029.1 coordinate 849, forward strand.
CGGCAGGAGCGCATCAGCGCCGCGCCAGCGCCCGGCATCAGCGCAGAAGATGCAGCGCAGGAAGTCCCTGCGCTCAGTGCACCGGATGAGAGCCCTGCGCGCGAATGAGATAAGGCGAAAAATGGCGACCATCGTCGGCCGCCATTCTCAGTTCTCGGTCCTTTAACGCTACATTTCGAGCCGGACTCCAATCCTCGCGCTGAACGGATCCGCGGGCTGGATATTATTGTCGCCATGGGCGCTCGGGTAGTACGTCTCGTCGAAGAGGTTCTCGATGTTGAGTTGAACGCTCATCTTTTCGCTGACCGTGTAGAACGCCGCCGCATCGACACGCCAGTAACTTGGCAAGACCACGTCGTTCGAGAAGCTTGCGAACTGCTCCGACTGGTGGATTACGCCGAGACCGAGGCCGATCCGGTCGTTGAGATCGAAGCGATTCCATGCGCTGATCGCATGGCGGGGCAACTGCTGGAGGCGCTGGCCAGCATCGCCGAAAGCATTTTCATTGAGCAGTTTGCCGTCGAGATACGTGTAGCCGAGGTTCGCCTTCCAGAAATCGGCTATTTCACCAACCGCGCCGAGCTCGAAACCTTCCGCACGGCTTTCTCCGGCTAGGACAGTCAGTGTCGGATCGGTCGGAGACGGGGCCTGAATGTTGGACCGCTCGAGACGAAAAATCGCGGCGCTGATTAGCACTTTGTCCAAGGGCGCCCATTTTGCGCCAATTTCGTAATTGGTGAACTTTTCCGGATCGAACTGGGTATCGTCCTGCGACAAGATGAAGAATTGGTCGCCGGCCTGCGGCAGGAAGCTCTGGGAATAGGAGCCGTAAAGCGACAGATCTGGCGTTGGCTTGACGATCAGGCCGAGACGCGGGCTGAATTTCTCATCTACACGGTCGGCCTCGCCACCTTCGCGGAGATTTTCCGTATCGAGATCGAAACGGTCCCAGCGAATTCCTCCGACCAGTTCGATGTGTTCTCCGATCTCCAGCTGTTCCTGAAGATAGATCGACAGGGTCTCGAGGTCGCTCCGATGCGACCGCGAGACCGTGTTCAGCTCGAATGGCGGGATGAAGAGCACGTCAGCCAATGGAGTTTCATTGGGACCAAGGCCATTGATCTCATTAGGGCGCGTGAAGTTCACTGTGCTGCGCTGATTGGCCGAATTCTGACGGCTGGCTTCCATGCCGATCAAGAGAGTCGAGGCGAGACTGGTGCCAAAATCTGCTTCCCAGACAAAATTTGTCTGTCCGATCCAGTTGGTCCTCTGCTGCGAGTCCTCATAACCGCCCAGGAGTACAGTTTCCCCATCGGTGCCGGAGGGAACAATGTTCGCATAGACCTTGTCATAGTCGGCGAATTGCATCGTGGCATTGGCGGTCACGCCGCGGTTGAAGTCGTGCTCAATTCGGACGCGGCCAATGTGGACCTGCGCTTCTGCCCGGTTGAAGTTGCGATCGCCGAAGAATGTGCTCTCGTATCCCGCGAGCGGGCCGGACCCCAGGGCGGGAACGCCTCGGTCGGTTACGCGGCTATCATCATCATAAGTGTAGCTGGCGACAAGTGTCGTGTCCGGACCGAGCGCTGAGGTAAGCGTAGGCGAGACACCGATGAAGCGACCTTCGTAGAAGTCACGGTCATTGTCGAACTCTTCGTATGTCGCGTTGAGGCGAAGCGCGAGCGTGTCGGAAACAGGCTCATTCACATCGGCGAGCAGGGCGAAAGCACCGAAGCTGTCGACCGACGCTTCGCCGCTAATGGCTGATGTCCATTCGGCGCGTTTAGCCACGCGGTTGATCGCGCCGCCACCGGCGCCTCGACCGAAGATGAGCGCGTTGGCTCCCTTGAGCACTTCGATGCGCTCGATGTTGTAGAGGGAGCGATAATACTGCGCGTCGTCGCGCAAGCCGTCGATGTAGAAATCGGCGGTCGACTCTTGTCCGCGGATGAAGACTTCGTCACGGTGTCCCTCGCCAGTTTCCATGCTTATGCCGGGCACGTAGCGAAGCGCGTCATTGAGCTGATGCACTGCCTGGTCTTCAAGCTGGTCTTCAGTGATGAACGCCACCGATTGCGGCACGTCGATCAACGGCGTTGGGGTCTTGGTTGCTGTCGACCCGTCGTCGGATCCGTATTCTTCGGCGCGCTCGCCTTTAACGATGATGTCGCTCGGAAGGTAGTCGCGATCAGGCTGAGCATCTGTCGCGGTGCTGGCAATTGCTGGCGCTGCAAAAGCAGTTCCGCAAAGTAAGATGGCGGCGGTAGCGAAGGGCCTCATGGAAGACTTTCTGTTCTTGAGAATGATTATCATAATGTTTGAGCCTGCTATTGCGAGCTATTCGCATTTGCAACCCTAAATCTTGGCCTCGCCGATGAAAAAATCTAAAGCATACCCTTCCGTTCATCGGACCCCTCTATTACCGGTGCGCCAAAGGAGATCAGGAATGAAAGCCACGATCTGGCACAACCCGAAGTGCGGTACTTCGCGTAAGGCGCTCGCGATCCTCGAAAATCTCTCGAAGGTCGAAGTGGATGTGATCGAGTACCTCAAGAGCCCCCCGAGCCGGGAAAAGCTGGCACAGCTCTATCGGGATGCAGGCATCAGCCCCAACGAAGGACTGAGGATCCGCGGCACCGATGCCGAAGAGCGCGGCCTGCCCAATGCGAGCGCCGACGAAGTGCTCGACGCGATGGTGGCCGATCCGATCCTGATCGAGCGTCCGCTTGTGGAGACGGAAAAGGGCGTTCGCCTCTGCCGCCCGCAGGATACGGTCCTGGAAATCCTCTAGCTGCTGCTGCGGGTCAGGGCGCTGTCTTTTTGCAGTGCCTTCCAGCCGTATAGAAGTACCGCCGCGCACAGGGCCGCGATCAGCCCGAAACCCAGCCAATCCGAGTGACCGTACAACCAGACGCCCAGCGCAGGCGCGTAGATGAAGCTTGCGCCCGCGACCGAGGCGGTGATCCCGGAGGCTTGCCCCTGTTCAGCGCGGGTAACGGCAAGCGACGTCCCGGCAGTGCTTCCGGGACGGAACAGTCCGAAGCCGAGCGACGCGATCGCATAGGCCAGGGCGATCGAATGAAGATCGTCGGCGACACCGAGATATACGACTCCTGCGGCAGCGACAGTGATGCCTGACAGGGTTGCCGCCCGTGGCCCGAGGTTCAGCCGCGGGATAAGCCCCCATTGTGCGAGTAGGGTTGCGATGGCCCCGCACATCAACACAAGCCCGACCGGCCCGGTCCCTTCTGCAGGAGTGGCGCGCAGCCCAAGCCGGTCGAGCACGAGGAACCCGATGATTCCCAGGACCATCGCTTGCGCATGACCGCCGAGCAGGCCAACCGTTACCCAGGGCCTTAGGCGCGGCTCGAACCAACGCAGCTTGTGCGGCTCTACCTGATCTTCCTCTTCATCATTCTCCGCCGGCATCTCTTCCGAACGCTCACTGGAAGTCGATCCACTGGTGTAGGGCGCATCGTAAGTGCTTCCGCGCGCGGGAAATTGCGGCTCGTCATTCGGCAGCCTCAATCGCAGCGCGGTGAGCGTGAGCAGCCCGATAAGCGCGAAAATTATGAAGGGGCCGGTTAGGCCGACAAAGGGCAGAACCATCAGTGGAGCCAGCGCGGGCCCGATCACCGTGCCCAGACCAAAGCTGGAGGCAATCAACGAAAGTGCCTGCGTGCGTTCGGCGCGTGGTGTGCGACTGGCGACATAGGCCTGCACCGCGGGGGGCGCCGCGCTCCCGAAACCGCCGTAAAGGCTGCGGGCTATAGCGAAGGCGATTAGCGCTGCCGTGCCGCCCAGCAATCCAATCAAGCCGAACCACAAGGCAAGGCCGCATAACGCCATGGAAGCGATGAAACCGATTAATCCGACCGCCATCATCGCCTTCCGGCCGCGTCGGTCCGAGCGTTCAGCCCAGAGCGGCGCGCAAATCACCCACAGAAGGGCGGACCAACTGTAGGCCAGACTTATCCAGACGTCGTCGATCTCCAGCGCCGTCCCTATCGACGGCATGACCGATTGCATCGCAGTATTTCCGGCCGCCGTCGTCAGCATCACCGCGAACAGGAGTGCCATGCGCTCACGCGAAATACTTTTCGGCCGGGATGGCGGCGGCGTCAGGGCATTCTCGGCATCGGCTTCAGCCATGGGTTTCTCCGCTAAGCCTGTAGTGCCGTGCTTGCAATGCTCCATGCTCCCTGCCAAACCCGCCAACTTTCTACCGGGTTGCAAAAGGTAAATGACTTGAGCGGACAACAGGGTATCGGTGTGATTGAGCGACGCACTCTGAAGGATCGCGCATCGCGGCTGTTCGGGCAATGGGGCGTGTTTTTCAAGGGCTTCCTCGAGGAACCGAAGATGGTCGGCTCCATCATTCCATCATCGCGCTTTACCATTCGCAAGATGCTTGCCCCGGTCAAATGGGACGAATGCAAAGTGTTCGTCGAGTATGGTCCGGGTGTCGGCACATTCTGCCAGGCTGTGCTCGACCGGTTGCCGCGCGATGGTCAACTGATCGTTATCGACACAAATCCTCTTTATATCGATTATCTCAAGAAGCATTTCCGGGACAGCCGCTTCAGCGCGGTTCACGGATCCGCTGCGGACGTTGAGGAGATTGTCGGGGCGCATGGGCACGAGCACGCCGACTACGTTCTGTCCGGCTTGCCCTTCTCCACGCTTCCCGAAGGTGTGGGACCCGCCATCGCTGCGGCGACCCACCGCGTCATCCGTCCCGGCGGGGCTTTTCTCGTTTACCAGTTCTCCGCCAAGGCACGAAATTTCATGGAGCGTCATTTTGAGCGGATCGATAGCGGCTTCGAACCGCTAAACGTGCTTCCCTGCCAGCTGTTTTGGGGCTGGAAAGAGGCGAAGGCTTAGTCTCCGCTCGCCGTATCACGATTGGCTGACGCGCCGTGAAGGCGTGTCAGCTGGGTGTGAATCGCCGCCAGGACGCAGGCGAAAAACAGCGCCAGCAAGGCATTCATCAGACTGGCGCTGATCGCCTGGCCGAAACTCTGCACCTCGGCCCCGCCCATCGCGAACAGAAGTGCCAACACCATAGAGACGATTGTCGAAATCACGATGTAAGCGACCAGCAGCAGGAAATAGAAAGAGAACAGGCGCACACTGTTGCCCTTGGTCAGGTGCCATGAGCGGGTAAGTGCAGCGACCGGATTGAGTTGACCGTCAATTGCAATGACCGGCGCGGCGACCGAGAGTTTGGTCAATATGTAGGCGACGGCGACTAGCCCTGCGATCCCGCCGATTATTGCAAGTGGCGTCAGGCCGGTGGCCACGGGAATGCCGATAAGCAGGAAAGCCACGAGGACGAGTATAACTGCCTGCAGCAGCTGTGCTCCGATATATGACAGTACGGATTTGCCTCCGGTCGAGATTGCTTGTCCGACAGTAGGGTTTGCTCTCCTCCTAAGCAGCGCGAGCATGGCGAGAAGGCCGGCCCCTTGTACGATGCCCAGGATTACCAGAGCCCACCAGTATCCGGCGAGCATCTCGTTAGCCATGGCTTCCATTTCGGCAGTTGAGGGATCGAACTGGCCCATGGTCAACTCGGCAAGACCTGGAATCCAGAGCAGGGCTGCAGCATAAGGAACGAAATAAAACACACCGGCGACGACTGCCAGCAGCCCGAAATTGTCACGCATGAGGCGCGCTGTATCTTTCCAGGCGGTGTCGAGATCGAATTTCATTGTAGCTCCCCTCGGATCTTGGCTATTGATAAGCGCAACGACAATCGCCACGCAATCGCCGATGTCCGTACCGTTCCCCGAAAATATCGAATGGCGCGCCGAAGAGGCGCAAATACCCTATCGCGAAGCGCTTGCGACGATGGAAAAGCGTAACGCCGCGATCAGCGATGGTGATGCCAATGAACAGGTCTGGCTGCTCGAACACCCCCCTGTCTATACCGCAGGAACCAGCGCCGATGGCGCAGAATTGCTCGATCCGCGCTTTGAGGTCGTGGATGCAGGGCGGGGTGGCCGTTATACCTATCACGGGCCGGGTCAGCGGATCGGTTACCTGATGCTGGACCTTAAGGCGCGCGGACGCGATGTGCGCTGCTTCGTGCATTCGGTCGAAGGCTGGGTCATTGCTACCCTGGGTGACCTGGGGGTGGAGTGCTGGCGCAGCGAGGGCCGGATCGGTATATGGACCCGTGATATCGACGGGCGCGAGGCCAAGATCGGTGCGATCGGCGTGCGCGTGCGGCGCTGGATCACCATGCACGGCTTTTCGGTCAATATCGCACCGGACCTTTCACATTTCGCCGGCATAATTCCCTGCGGAATCGGAGAATTCGGGGTCACAAGCCTCGAAAAGCTCGGACTCGATCTTGCGCCATCGGCTTTCGATAAGGCATTGAAGAACCGCGCAGGCGATTTCCTCGCCGCGCTCGATGGAAAGGCCTGTTCGCTGCCATGATCCGAATCTCAGCCCTCGCCGCTCTCTGCGTGGTTCTCGCTGCCTGTGGAGACGATCCCGCTCCTGGCGAGCAGGAAGACGCTTCCCGCGATGCGCGCGGCGAAGTTCTGGGCGGAACGATAAGCGATGACATGCTACCGCTCGATACCGTTCGCTCACAATCGCCGCCGCTGGTCAAGGCGGAGGAGGGGGGCGAGGATTCTTCAGGTGTTGACAGCACCGACGAACCTGCCGCCGAGGACCCTCCCACGGATGAATCAGCGGCTCAGGAAGAGCCGGAAGAACCCGAAGCTTAAGCGGACGACTAAGCCGGCCCGGCTAATACCTCCGAGTCAGGACCGGGCCGGATTCCGATATGCGTTACGCGGTGACGGTTTCGCTGGATTCGGCGAGCGTCGCATAGTCGATGTAGCCTTCAGGTCCGGGCAGGTACCAACTCTGCGGCACGTTCACATTGGGCTGCAATTTAGCGCCAACGCGGAAGCGTTCGGGAAGATCAGGATTCGAGATGAAATCGCGGCCCCAGCTTACCGCATCGCAGCGTCCCGCCTCAATGTCGGCCACGGCCTGCTCAGGGGTGTAATCGCTGTTGAGGATGAGCTTGCCAGAGTAGACCGAGCGGATCAGCGGACTCTGCTTGGGCACATCCGTCGAGCCAAAGGTTCCTTCAGGCCCCGGCTCGCGCAGTTCGAGGTGATCCAGGCCGAGTTCCTCGATCACCTTGGCGGCTGCGCCGAAAGTGGCGGCAGGATCGCTGTCGTCGCATCCCTGCGTTTCACCATTGGGCGAAAGACGGACGCCCACGCGCTGGGCACCCCACACATCTACAAGTGCGGTCAGTACTTCGCGCAGGAAACGTGTCCGGTTTTCGGGGCTGCCACCATATTCGTCTTCGCGCAGGTTCGTACTTTCGCGCAAGAACTGGTCGACGAGATAGCCATTCGCCCCGTGAAGCTGGACGCCGTCGAAGCCTGCCCTTTTCGCGTTCTCGCCAGCATGGCGATAATCCTCCACCACCCGGGCGATTTCGTCCTTGGAAAGCTCGCGCGCCGCTTCGTAATCCTTGCGTCCTTCAAAGGTATGGGCGTGCCCAGGTGCCTTGGTGGCGCTGGCCGATACAGGTTGATTGCCTTCGAGGAAGTCCGGGTGGACCAAGCGTCCCATGTGCCACATCTGGAGAACGATCTTGCCGCCTTCCTCGTGCACGGCCTCGGTAACCTGCTTCCAGCCTACGGTCTGTGCCTCGCTCCAGATGCCGGGCGCTGCTGGCCAGCCCAAGCCTTCGACACTTATCCCGGTGGCTTCGGAAATGATCAGGCCAGCGCCCGCACGCTGGCGGTAATACTTCGCCATCATCTCGTTGGGGACAGATCCCGGCTGGGTGGAACGGCCACGGGTGAGAGGGGCCATGAATATCCGGTTCTTCGCCTCGATGGCGCCGAGAGTAAGCGGTTCGAACAGTTTTTCGTGCATGGAGGCGTAGTCCTTTTTGGCTGGCCTTGTGTGACGCAAGAGCTAGGGGGCGGGTATGGGCGAGACAAGCGCAGAGCCGGACAAGAATGGCTTTCAGGCCAGCGCGTGGCACTTCGCCGCCCTGATCGCCGGCAATGCTGCCTTGGCGCTGGGCCCCTGGCTGGTTCGGCTGGCCGACACTGGACCGATTTCCGCGGCGTTCTGGCGCCTGCTCCTGCCTATTCCAATCATTGCGCTGCTGGCATGGCGGGGAAGAGCACCCGGTCCGATGGACGTCCGGCTGGTCCTTCTGGTGGTCATGGCGGGCGTGTTTTTCGCTCTGGACCTTGCAAGCTGGCACATCGGAATCGAGCAGACCCGGCTGGGGAATTCGGTATTGTTCGGCAATTCGGGAAGCGTGATCCTGATGATCTGGGGCTTGGTCGCGCTGCGCCGGGCCCCGTCGTGGCGCGAGGCGGCTGGCGTGACCGCGGCGCTCGTCGGCGCGGCGATACTGCTTGGTCGTAGTCTCGAGATTTCTACCACCTCCTTCGTCGGCGATCTGCTCTGCCTCTTTGCAGGGGTGTGCTATGCTTTCTACTTGCTTCCCGCCCAGCGTGCGCGGGCGGTGCTGGGGCAGTGGAGCGTCCTGCTACTCGTCTGTATTGCCGCGTCTCCCCTGCTGCTCGGAATGGCGGTCTTTGCCGGAGAGCCGATCTGGCCGGGTGACAAGGGCTGGACGCCTGTGCTGCTACTCGCTCTGTCCAGCCAGATAATCGGTCAGGGGCTGCTGGTATATTCGCTCCGGAACTTTCCGCCGCTGATCATCGGAATGGCACTGCTAACGCAGCCAGCCCTTGCGGCCACCGTCGGGTGGCTGGTCTTCGGGGAGGTGCTGGTCATTCTCGATATCGTGGGGATGGCGCTGGTTGCCGCGGCCTTGATGCTGGCAAAAAGCGCGGCGCCACCGCGCTTGGCTAACGTTCGATCCGATTGAGAAAGGTCTGGTACCGTGCGGCGACAGCGTCGAGCTCGGGCCCGACCAGATGTTCGCGGGCCTGCTGCGCCAGAAGTTTGCCCTCTGTCTTCAAGATAGCGCGCCTGGTCTCGTCATCGAGCGTGGAAGCGGCGTCCACCAGCGCATCGAAAGTGACCAGCGTAGCGATACGGTTGGTTGCGACCCCGCTCCGCATCGCGCCGAATCCGCGCTCTACAAAATGGGAGAAATCGTCTTCGAGGAGGACGAGATGAGGCTCTTCTCCGTCTTTGACGAAGCTCCGCGTAAGATTGCGCCGGGCCAGTTCAGCGGTGGCGGCGCCCAGCCAGTGAACCGCGGTCACCGCGGTGAAAGGATCGTTGATACCAGGAGAAAGCGCGCGCAGACCGATCTCGACCAGCTCGTCGATGAGGAACTGCATGTCCTGACTGGGTGTGCGCATGCTCCCCAGTGTGAAAGCATCACGCACATCGTCGTCAGGGCAATCCGCGGTCAAATCCATGTTAGCCCAATAGGCGAGCGGAACTTCCGGATGGACGAAGTCGCCAGTTCGGACAGCCAGTTTCAGCGTCCCATTCTCCCGCTGCGCAAGCCTTTCCAGACGCGAAAAGCCGATGGCCTGCACATAGCCCGTTGCGGAAGCGCGGACGGGGGTGCCCCCCGGCGCAGAGCGCGCCTTTTCGCCCTTGTTCTCATCCGGAAAGCGGTCCCTGATATCCTCCAGCAAGCGCGCCCCGATTCCCTTCAGAACGGTATTGATCCGGATCGATGCGGGTATGTGATTGAGAAAATAGACCAGAACAGCGACCGAAAGCATCATCAGGGCGAAGGCTACAAGCAATGATAACTGGGGCACGAAACCCGGCAGGAACGAGGCGGCTGCATCCTCGATATTCGCGGGGACCTCGTCCTCTGCCCGCACTGTCCGCAGGACGGTGATAGCGTAAACGAAAGTGCCGATGAAGGTCGCGAGACTGAACTGGTTGCCGCGGTCTTCCATAAAATTGGTAAGAAGCCGGGGGCCATAATTGCCACTGGCATAGGCGACCGCAGCGATTGTGATTGAAAACACGGTAGATGCTACACCGATCATTGTGCCGGCGATGACGGTAAGTATGTTGATGGCACCGTCGGGCCGTGCGGGCTGGAGCCAGCTTACGTCGTTGAGAAAGGCAGCCCAGCCATTACGATCGAGCCAGATGGTGAGCGTTGCCAGCAAAAGCGCAGCGATCGAGAAGAGTGCTGGCAGGAACCAGTAGCTCGCGTTCACGTCGTGCCACAGCTTCATCAATCGTGCGGTCATGCGATGCTCTGCAGTTAGAGAGTGGTTGGTCGAAGCGGTTCAATGCGTCCGCGATATCCTTGCGATCGCATTCCTGCTCGGCATTGGCAATCGCGTGTTCGCGCAATTCCTCGCCGCAGCGCCTCAGATATTGCAGCAGGCCGGACAGACAATCCTGCTGGTTTATCAGGGTGCAGAGGCGGGAATAGTTTTCAATCATGCGGATCGAAACCGAAGGATAATCGTCAGCGGCCTGACGAAATGCCTTGAGCGGACCTTTTGCAGCCAAACCGCGAAATTCCCTGTAGTTGCGGACAAGGGTCTAACGCTCGGTGTAGTGAAGGGTGCCTAGACTTTGCCCAGATCGCCCTTACCGATGGTCCCACTGGCCATTTCCAGCATGCGGTCGAGGCTTTGCTTGGCCTTCAGGCGCAAACCTTCTTCAATCTCAATCCGTGGTTCCAGCGTGTCGAGACATTTGTACAGTTTCTCGAGGGTGTTGAGGGCCATATAGGGGCAGATATTGCAGCTGCAGTTGCCGTCTGCTCCGGGTGCGCCGATGAAATTCTTCTCGGGCAGGGCTTTTTCCATCTGATGGATTATGTGCGGCTCTGTCGCCACGATCAGCGTGTCGCCTTCGAAGGTCTCCGCAAACTGAAGGATGCCGCTGGTGGAACCGACGTAATCGGCGTGGTCGACGATTGTCGGCGGGCACTCCGGGTGCGCAGCGACAGGAGCATCAGGATGTTGTTGCTTCAGCTTCAGCAGTTCGGTTTCGCTAAAGGCTTCGTGCACGATGCACACGCCCGGCCAGAGCAGCATTTCGCGATTGAACTTGCGGCTCATGTAACCGCCAAGATGTCGGTCCGGACCAAAGATGATCTTTT
>CAYPGL010000030.1:0-11632 GCA_964410035.1 uncultured Qipengyuania sp.
CTTTACCAACAACCCGTGGATCATCCGCCCAGCGCTGGTCCAAGAAAAACTCGGGGCCGAAAAATACACCATCGTCAATGATTTCGAGGCCGTCGCGCACGCAGTTGCGCGGGTCGGCCAAGAACAGTTCATGCACCTCTCAGGTCCCGACAAGCCGCTCGCTTCCACCGGTCGACTGAGTGTTCTGGGTCCAGGCACCGGGCTGGGAGTCGCGCATCTGTACCGCGAGCCCGACGGGACCTATCGCGTATCGGCCACCGAAGGCGGTCACATCGATTTCGCTCCGCTCGACCAAATCGACGATGCGATTCTCGCGCGGCTGCGGAAGCGCCACAACCGGGTCTCCGTCGAACGCGTAGTTGCGGGACCGGCAATCTCGGACATTTACCAGACGCTCGCCGTAATGGAGGGCAAACCGGTTGCAGAGGAAGACGATATCGCGATCTGGACCCGCGGGCAGGACGGCAGCGACAGCCTCGCTGCTGCCGCGGTCGATCGCTTCTGTATGGCTCTGGGCAGCGTGGCCGGTGACATCGCGCTGGCCCAAGGCGGCTTCGGCGGTGTCGTTATCGCCGGCGGCCTCGGCTACAGAATTCGCGAAACGCTCCTGAAATCCGGCTTTGCCGAGCGTTTCAAGGCCAAGGGCCGTTTCCAGGAGCTTATGGCCTCCATCCCCGTCAAGCTTATCATTCACCCGCAGCCGGGCCTCTTCGGTGCCGCGGCAGCCTATGCTTCCGAACACGGGATTTCCGACTCATGACGACCATAGCCGACATCATGCAGACCGCGCCGGTCATCCCGGTGATCGTGGTAGACGAGGTGGAACACGCCGTCCCGCTCGCACGTGCGCTCGTCGCAGGCGGATTGAGCGTGCTCGAAGTCACTCTGCGGACGCCCGCAGCGCTTGATGCGATTCGTGCGATGAAAGGTGTGGAAGGCGCCATCGTGGGCGCGGGCACGGTGACCAATCAGCAGGACCTTGCCGCTGCCATCGAGGCGGGGAGCGAGTTCATTGTCTCGCCAGGTCTTACCGAAAGCCTTGGGAACGCGGCCATCCGCGAGCGGATCCCCTTCCTTCCAGGCATCGCCAACGCGAGTGATATTATGCGGGGTCTGGATCTCGGCCTCACCCATTTCAAGTTCTTTCCAGCCATGGCAGCAGGCGGACTGCCTGCACTCAAGGCACTTGCAGCACCGTTCGGGCAATGCCGCTTCTGCCCGACCGGTGGCATAACACTCGAGAATGCACCCGAATGGCTCGAATTCGATCCGGTCCTTTGCGTGGGCGGCAGTTGGGTTGCACCGCGCGGCGCGGTCGATGAAGTCGCGGTCGAGAAGGTCGCACACGAAGCGGCATCTTTGGTCAGCTAGCCTGCCCGACGAGGATTCTCCGGGCGGAAGATCCACAGTCTTTCGCCTTCCACATCGCGCACTTCCGCCTGCAGCCCAGCAATATTGGTCTTGATGCCTCGCGTGAGATTCTCCACAAGGCCGACCGCCATGCGCTGGTCGATCTGCAAACCGAAACGGCGGAAGATCGCGCGGATGACTCCGCCCCTAACTAACCTCCCGCCAACCCCCGTGCGCAGTGCTTGGTATATCGCCTCGTCGCCATCAAAACTCACGCGCTCGAGGTATTCGCGATCAACCACCCACATCAGCGCTTCATCGGCCTCTGCTAGGTAGCGCGCGCTCCGGCCGATTGCGGCCAGATCAAGCCAGTCACAGCAGCCAAGATTCTGGCGCATCCGCACCCGATCGAAGTCGGTGTTCTCGTTCGAGGGATCTTTGACAGGCTCCCAGCCGAAATCCGTCACCAAGGCAGCCAATTTGCTGCGCCGCCAATAGAGCAGAGGCCTGACCAGTCTTACGGGGAAATGGGGTAATTGACTAAGGGCGCGTACCGATGCCAAGCCCGAGACACCGCTACCGCGATTGAGCCTCATGAGGAAGGTTTCGGCCTGGTCTTCTAATTGATGTGCAGTTGAGAGCCCTTCGAGATCGCGATCCACGCACCATTGCCCCAGCGCTTCATAACGAGCGGCGCGGGCGCGGTCCTGGAGGTTGCCCTCGGCCACTTCGACCTGAAGCGTCTGATGCGGCACGCCTATCTCTGAGCAATAGCTCGCCGCAAGCTCCGCTTCCCCGGCGCTTTCCTTACGAAGGCGGTGATCGACAGTTGCCGCCTCAACCCTCCCTGGCAGGGCCGCATGGGCAAGCAGTAGCAAGGCAAGGCTGTCTCCCCCCCCGGACAGCGCAATGCCCAGCTTCTGCGATCCGCCCTCGGTATAGGGCCACAGTGCAGAAAGATCCGCTCGGAACCGCTCGACCAGTTCCGGATCGACCGTCATCTTAGCCGCAGGTCAATTTGCTACGTGCGGCCGCATATTCTCCCTGCAAGCGACCGGTGGCGAGCGCAGGATAAGTTGCGCCGAACTCAGACAGCGCGATGCAGGCGCGCTCGGTGTCTTTCAGGGCGATCATAGCTTCTGCAAGATACAGCAGACTGTCGCCGGCCCGTGCGCCGTTCTTGTCAGCCTGATAGTTGCGCAAGAACCAAGGCGCAGCTTCCGTGGGCTTGCCATCATCCAGATAGGCCCGGCCCAGCAAATTGCGACCATAGCTGGTGCGGGAATGGTTTGGATACTTCTCGACGAACATCGTCAGTTGTTGCTGAGCTTCGGGAAAAAAGCCCGCATCCCACAGGCGAAAACCATAGGAATATTCATCGTCCCCGGCATCGTCGGTCTGCGGTTTGGCAATAGCCTGCACGGCAGCAACGCGCGCAGGGTCAGGCATGGAAACGGGCTCGGGCGTGGAAACCGCTCCCGCCGAGGGATTTGTCCGGACCGGTTCTGGAGCGGGTGCTCTTGCTGTCTCCAAGGTCTCGACCCGTGCTTCGAGCAGCCTCATCGCATTTGCACCCTCCTCATATTGAGAAGTCAGACGTTGAAGCTGACTTTCAAGCGCATCAAGACGAGCGAGAATATCGGTTACCGCAGTGGTCGATGGTGCGGTTGAAGCAGATGCCGCGCCTGTGGTCGGGGCCGTAATCTGCGGCTCGAAGTAGCGTCCGTCACCGCCTGGGAACACCTTGCGCTGAAGTGCCCGGACTTCCGATTCCAGCTTACGGATTCTCGCTTGTTCATCGTCTTGGGCAGCAAGCGGCATGGAAGTGGCAATCAAAGCCATTGCGATGCCACCTAGGCCGAAGAAAGTACGAGCACTGCGAAAGATCATGGGATGCTGGTTCCTTGCTGGAGACTTCGTTGATACGAAAAGTGCCGTAGCCCGACGATGCTGTCGAGGGGATGAAGGCGAATTATCCGCCGCTGGCTATAGGACAGAAGGTCAGAGGACCGGAGTGGATGGCGCAGCCGGCTCTGCTGGCGAAGAAGAAGTTACGGCATTTTCACGCCCAAGCAGGGCTTCTGCGGTAACGGGGACATCGCGTACGATGGTATCTTCTTCTGTCAGCTTGGGGACTTCGCGTCCGCCGATGGTGATGGCCAGCGCATAGGGTCGGCCCGTCCATATCTGAGGCCCTTCAGCATCTTCAGGTACTGTGTAGCTATCGCCTTCGTCCATCTGGGCCTCGTAAAGGCGCGTGCCGCCAGCATCGTAAAACTTCACCCAGGTGCCATCCATTTCGCTTGTAAAAACAACCGGCCCGCCGGCACGCTGAGGCGTGGATGTCGCTACTTGTTGCGGCGTGTCGTTGGCCACCACTTGTTCGTCGGGTTCCTGCAACGGAGCAGGTCCAAGTCCGGGCGCGAAGTAGCTCGAATAAAAAGCGTAAATTCCGCCGAGCAGCAAGATACCAGCCAGGACCGCGAACCACACCAGCCCGCGACCCGGCACGCGCGCCGGATCACCCGGCTCGAACTTGGCTGGTCGTTCCATTGCCTGCGGACGATCCTCCGCGAGCTCCGCGCGCACCTTATCGAGCATCTCTTTCTCGTCGAGATTGAGCGTTCGGGCATAGGTGCGAGTAAAACCGATCGCGTATGTGCGAGACGGTAGGGCCCCAAAATCACCCGCTTCTATGGATTGAAGGTGCCGCTTGGGAATACGCGTTTCGGCGGCAACCTGGTCGAGTTCGAGACCTTTCCCCTCGCGCGCCTGGCGTAATCGATCACCGACCCGTCCTTCAGGTGCGGTATTCTCTTCGACGATATCGTCTTCTTCTTCCATGCGATTCCCGAATTCCAGAGGCACCACGGGTATTCCTGATCCCGCGAAGACGCACAGAAAGTGTAGCAGCAACCATGTCAACCGGCCAGTCGGTACCGGAAGGACGCGAAACCGACGAAGTGCGCCGCACGAGCGACGGGTTCAGTCGATATCGATATCGTTCTTTATCGCCCAATCGCTGAGCGCTTCGCGCATGTCGAGCGGCGGGCTAATCATCCAGCGCTGCATCTGTGTGGTCAGATCGGGCAGATAGACTTTCCGCACGAGTTCCTTGATCGGTCCCACCGCCGCGGGTGTGATCGAAAAGCGAGTGTAACCTAGCCCCATCAGCGCCAAGGCTTCCAGTCTGCGGCCGCCCATTTCACCACAGATCCCTATCCGGACAGGACTGCCGACCATCTGCGTGGTGATCCGCGCCAGGAATCGCAGGATAGAAGGACTGAGCCAGTCGTAACGTTCGGCGAGTTTGGGATTGGCGCGGTCTGCGGCGAAGAGAAACTGCGTGAGGTCGTTCGTTCCGATCGAAATGAACGAAAGCTTCGGCAGCAAAATATCCAGCACCTCGGCAAGCGAAGGGACTTCGAGCATGCAGCCATATTCGATACTTTCCGGCATTTGCTTTCGCCGCTCGCGTAGGAATTGCACCTGCTCTTCAAATATCGCCTTTGCTGCGTCGAACTCCCAAGGTTCGGCAACCATCGGAAACATCACGGAAAGCTGTTTTCCCGTGGCGGCTTCGAGCAGTGCCCTCGCTTGCGCCTTAAGAAGCCCCTCTCGCTCAAGCGAAAGGCGCAAGGCGCGCCAGCCCATCGCGGGGTTTTCGTCCTTTTCTGCAGTATCATTATCCAGATACGGAACCGCCTTGTCGCCGCCGATATCGACCGTGCGAAAGATCACGGGCTTGCCGTCGGCCGCATCGAGCACGTCGCGGTACAGGCGCATCTGCCGTTCGCGCGCTGGCAGGGTCGAAGACACGAGAAACTGGAATTCAGTCCGAAACAGGCCAATCCCGTCTGCCCCGGTCAGTTGAAGCGCACTGACATCGTCGCGCAGACCCGCATTCATCATCACGGTTATGCGCGTGCCATCTCGCGTGAATGGCTCGACATCACGCAATTCCGCATAGGCTGCTGCGCGCTGGCGATTGCGCGCGAAGCGCGTATCGAAAGCTTCGAGAAGTGTCGCCGACGGCCGCAACGTGACCGTACCCTTGTCGGCATCGACCAGCACCTCGTCCCCTTCGGATACGCGGGAACGCACTCTAGGCACGCGGCCAAGCACGGGAATGCCCATTGCCCGTGCAACGATCACCACGTGAGCCGTAAGCGAACCTTCCTCCAGCACAACACCCTTGAGGCGGCGGCGGTCGTATTCGAGTAGTTCAGCGGGTCCGAGATTGCGCGCGAAGAGAATGGAATCGCGACGCAGGCCTTGCGTTGCCGCCGTACCAAGCTGACCGGACACAATTCGCAGCAGACGGTTCGACAGGTCTTCTAAATCATGCATGCGGTCTGCAAGCAGCGGGTCGTCGATCTCGCGCATGCGCATGCGGGTGCGTTGCTGCACGCGCTCGATGGCGGCTTCTGCCGTCAATCCGCTGTCGATCGCCTCGTTGATCCGGCGACTCCAGCCTTCGTCGTAAGCGAACATCTTATAGGTTTCGAGCACCTCGTCATGCTCGCCGCCCTTGCCGAATTCAGGTTCGCGACCCATTGCGTCGATCTGGTCGCGCATCTTGTCGAAGGCGCGATATACCCGCTGTCGCTCGGCTTCGATGTCTTCGGCGACGACCTGGTCGATTTCGACACGCGGCTGGTGGAACACCGCCTGTCCTGCTGCCAGCCCCTTCACTAAGGTCAACCCTTCAATCACCTCGCACTCGGTCGGAACCTCGTCGAGATCGATCGCTTCCTCGCCATCGACGAGTTCTTTGTGCGCGATCAATTCCGACAGCACCATGGCCGTCGTCTGAAGGGCCTCGATCTCGACTTCCTCGTACCGCCGAGGTTCGACATGCTGGACGCATAGGACCCCGACCGCACGCTCGCGGTAAACGATGGGGACACCGGCGAAAGAATGGAACTTCTCTTCTCCGGTTTCCGGACGATAGAGAAAATCTGGATGCGCCTTCGCTTCGGCGAGGTTCAAGGTTTCGATATTCTTGGCGATAGTGCCAGTCAGCCCTTCTCCGATAGCCATCCGGGTGACGTGAACCGCTTCGGCGTTGAGACCATGGGTGGCGAAAAGCTCGAGTTCGCCTTCCCGGAGGAGATAGATCGAGCACACTTCGCTGGTCAGGCTATCGGCGATGATGTCCACGACCCGGTCCAGCTTGTGTTGGGCGTGATGGCGGCCTGCCATGACCTCATGCAATCGCGTGAGAATTTGACGGGCGGATGAAGCTGCTGACATAATCAGCAGCTATAGCAAGAAAGTGGAATAGCGAAAGCGGGGCCCGGGAAGGCATTCCGTCCCGCCCCGCAGATTTTCGCGCCGCTCAGGTTGCGGCGATTTCTTCCTTGATCTTTAGCTTTCGGCGCTTGAGTTGCTGGATCATCGTTATGTCGGGCGAAGGCCGTGCCTGTTCGTCGTGCAACCGGGCTTCGAGCCCTGCATGCTTGGCCTTGAGTGCGGCGACATGGGATGATTGCATAGGTATGGCTCCTTCTAGAGTTAGCGACCTCCGAAGCGACTCGTGCCAGGCGGCACGCGCCGCGGAGGGATGATCAAACCACAGCTTCGCGAATTTACAAACCCCCGTAGAAGCGCCATGCGACGAGGCGAGATTGGGGAACGACAATTGTGAACGAGCAGGAACTGCGCAAACGCTTGGAAATGCTGAAGAGCGAGCATCGCGACCTCGATGCTGCGATCGCCGCGCTAAGCGAAACTGGTGACGGCGGTTTCGTTGACCAACTGCAAATTGCGCGGCTCAAGAAGCGCAAGCTGCATCTTAAGGATCGCATTTCCGCGATCGCGGATAATCTCATTCCCGATATCATCGCCTGATCGACGTCTCAAAGCGGGACATCCGCCGATAGATCCGTGGTTGTGCAGGACCCAAAACGGTAACTCTTCGTTGACCATGGACATGGACCGTACGATTCACGAACAGGTCGTCGAAGACCTCTACACCGAAGCGCTTGCGCTCGCGGATGAAGCACGTGCGGTATTCGATCTGCGGGAAGATGCGCGGCAAGGCAGGGTTTCCGACCATGTGCGCATGGCCGTTTCCGTCGAAGGCCTCCGAACGACTACTCGGGTCATGCATTCCCTAGCTTGGCTACTGAACCAACGGGCTTATCACGCGGGCGAACTGACCAAGCTGCAGATGCTGCGGCACGGATCACTCGGGGAAGAACGTCCTTCCGACCCGAAGAACATGGAACTGCTGGAGCCTGCGACCCGGGCGTTGATCCGCGATACGGAGCGCCTCCACGCACGAATAAAGCGGCTTGACGAGGAGCAACGGCAAATCGGCGAGGCAAGTGACCCCGTGCGCGATATGCAAGGTCGCATCGCTGAAGCTTTCATTGTAAGCTAAGCTACAGAAAGCGCGCGTGCATAACGCGCCAGGCGGTCTCTCCTTACACTCACTTCCATCTTGGGTGCAAAAACCTGCGTTTCGCCTCGCATCTCCTGCGCGGCCTCGACCAACGACCCATAGAGGCCTGCACCCACGCTGGCACAGATTGCGGCGCCGAGAGCAGTAGTCTCGACGAAAGCCGGACGTTCTACTTCCAGATCGAGAATATCGGCAAGGTCCTGCGCCATCCAGTCGTTAGCGCTCATTCCGCCGTCGATGCGCAGCGCTTTCCATGGGGCACCATCGGCAGCAAAGGCCGAGCAAAGATCGTGTGTCTGGTGCGCCATTGCTTCCAACGCGGCTCGCGCTATCTGCGCCCGCCCGCTCGCGAAACTGAGACCGGAAATCACCCCGCGGGCATCGGGCAGCCAGTGTGGCGCGCCGAGACCGGCCAGCGCGGGTACTATGACGACTTCACCACTATCTTTGATCGAGCGCGCCAGACCTTCGGTCTCCGACGCGCTCCCGATGAGCCCAAGCTGGTCACGAAGATACTGGACCAGACTTCCTGCGACGAAGCAGGCACCCTCGATAGCGTAAGTGCGATTGCCACCCGACTGGTGAAGCACAGTACCGAGCAGTCGATTTTCCGAATGGGGAAGATCGCTGCCCTTGTTGGTCAAAACGAAAGCCCCTGTTCCGTAAGTCGCCTTGGTTTCGCCGAATGACAGGCAGCCCTGTCCGATGGTGGCCGATTGCTGGTCGCCGACAAGCCCGCAAATAGGAATTTCGCGTCCCAACCATTCTGAAGCGCAGTTCGCCAGGTTACCGTGTGTATCAATTACTTCGGGCAGCGACGCTTTAGGCACACCGAACAGCCCACAAAGGCCTTCGTCGAACTGGTCGCCGTCAAGGCCGAGCAGCAGGGTGCGGCTGGCATTGCTGGCGTCCGACACATGAGTGCCGCAAGAAAGCTTGTAAACCAGCCAACTTTCGACTGTACCAAAAGCAAGCCAGCCCGCACCGGCAGCTGCACGCACTGCTTCGTCATTGTCGAGCATCCAGCGCATCTTCGTACCGGAGAAATAGGGATCGAGCACAAGCCCGGTGCGCTTCTGCAGTTCGGGTTCGTATCCTGCCTTCTTCATCTGCGCGCAGAAACCAGCGGTGCGCCTGTCCTGCCAGACGATCGCTCGCGCCAGAGGCGCGCCGGTATCCCGATGCCAGGCCACCACTGTTTCGCGTTGATTGGTGATGCCAATCGCCGCGATGTCCGAGGCGTTCGCCCCAACAGCCTCGCGCATGCAGCACAGGGTTTTTTCCCAGATTTCGGCGGCATCATGTTCCACCCAGCCGGGTTTCGGATAATGCTGCGTCAACTCGGCTTGCGCGGCAGACACCATGCGGCCCCGGCGGTCGAAAAGCATGGCACGTGTCGAGGTTGTCCCTGCGTCCAGGACAAGAATTTTCTCTCCCATGAGAGCCTCCCTATCGACAAGCGATGCCATCCGCTACAGGCTTGGGACATGGCAGGCCCTCCCCCCAAACCCTGGCCGACCGGCGAGGCAATGCAGCTCGAACCCCTGGTTCGCCGTGTACTGGCACCAAACCCGTCGCCCTATACCTATACCGGCACCCAGTCCTACATTGTCGGCATTGGAGATGGCTGCGCGGTCATCGATCCCGGTCCGGACGAGAAGAACCATCTGCTCGCGCTCGACGCCGCAATCGGCGAAGAGCATGTCTGTGCGATCATGTGCACGCATACGCATCGCGATCATTCGCCTGCCGCGAAGTCACTGGCCAAACGCACTGGCGCGCCCATCGTCGGATGTGCACCGCTGGTGCTCGACGATAGCGGTCCGCGCGCTGATGCGAGCTTCGACCGCACTTATGAACCCGACCGGGTCATGGAAGACGACGAAGCCATGACCGGCCCCGGTTGGACCCTGCGTGCCATCGCGACGCCTGGTCATGTCTCCAACCACCTGTGCTTCGCGCTGGAAGAAACCGGCGCCGTCTTCACGGGCGATCATGTCATGGGCTGGTCCACCAGCGTCGTTGTCCCACCCGACGGTGATATGGCCGACTACATGACAAGCCTCGAAAAGCTGTACCTGCGCGAAGATGACCGCATATATTATCCTGCCCATGGAGAAGCGATCACGAAGCCCCGCCAGCTGGTTCGAGGGATGATCGGCCATCGGCGCCAGCGCGAGAACCAGATCCTGCGCTACCTCAGTGAGGCTCCGCATGAGGCAGCGGATTTCGTGCCGAAGATGTACAAGGGCCTCGACGATCGCCTGCACGGCGCTGCAAGAATGTCGGTCACGGCCCACCTCATTGATCTCGAACGCCGCGGACTGGTGACACGATCGGGAGACGAGTGGCGGACCAACTGACCGGGCGTCACGCAATTGGCGAGTGCGTCAATTTCGTTGACCGGAAGCCTGACGCGGAGTTACTTTAAAACACAGATTGATGGTCGCTCGGTCTTTAGGAGGTTGGGATATGGCCACTATCGCAGCGCCGCAGAGTTCTTCAATTCGCGGCAACACGCGCTTCTTCACCATTATGGCGTTCGTCATGAGCTCTGTCATCCTGGCGGGGTTTTCGTTCAATTTAGCTATGGGGCGATCCAGCTTCGATGCGCCGCTGGCCTATCACGTCCATGCATTGATCTTCATGGGCTGGATCGGAATTTATCTTGCCCAGCATGTCACTGCGTCAACGCAGAACTGGAAGCTGCATGCTTCCTTCGGCAAGATCGCCTATCTCTGGATTCCCACCATGGTTCTTGCAGGATGCATGATAATGGTCGTCGTCGCACCGCGCACAGGCGGGCCATTCTTCTTCGATGTGAACGAATTTCTTGTCAGTAATCTCGTCGGCATTCTTACGTTTGGCGGACTGGCTTTGTGGGCGCTGCGTAGGCAGCGATATATCGGGTGGCATCGCCGCCTGATGCTCGTTTCCATGAGTATCCTCACGGGGCCCGGGATCGGGAGGCTGTTGCCCCTGCCGCTGCTGATGCCGAATGCCTGGATCATCATCTTTTGCGTAACGCTGATATTTCCGATCGTCGGGATGATCGCTGACAAGCGCAAGCTAGGTTACGTGCACCCAGCCTATTGGTGGGGCACCGGCATAATCGTCGGAACATTCGTCGGCTCGATGCTGCTGGCCTATTCACCGCTCGGCTTTGCTTTCACCGAATGGGTCATTGCCGGCAGCGCCGGAGCTGAAAGGCCTATGCGGGCATTCCTGCCTCCCGGTTTTTCGATGTGATCACCATCCTAGGAACCCCCTCGCCTCGCGGCCCGTTCCGTCTATAAGCGCCGCAAAGCCATTAGACGGGACGAAACTATGACCGCCGAAACCAGTCTGCCGACAGGCCAAGACCTGCTCAGCGAAATTGATCGCCTTCGCAAGGAGAAGAACGCGATCATCCTCGCGCACTATTATCAGACCGCGCAGATACAAGATCTTGCCGATTTCGTCGGTGACAGCCTCGAACTATCGCGCAAGGCCGCGGAAACCGACGCCGATGTCATTGCCTTCTGCGGCGTGAAATTCATGGCTGACACGGCAAAGATTCTGAGCCCCGAGAAAATCGTGGTCCTTCCCGATATGGATGCTGGCTGCAGTCTCGAAGACAGCTGCCCGCCGGAAAAGTTCAAGGCATTCCGCGAAAAGCATCCCGATCATATCGCGCTGACCTACATCAACTGTTCGACCGAGGTGAAAGCGCTGAGCGACATCATCGTTACCTCCTCCAGCGCCGAAACGATCCTCAGCCAAATCCCCAAAGACCAGCCGATCATCTTCGGGCCGGACCGGCATCTGGGCGGCTATCTCAACCGCAAATTCGACCGCGACATGCTGCTCTGGCCGGGCGTGTGCATCGTGCAC
>CAYPGL010000031.1:0-9392 GCA_964410035.1 uncultured Qipengyuania sp.
CCTCGCCCACCAGCTGGATTTCGCCGGGCCTACCGGGCACCGCGCGGGCGAAGAGCAGGACCTGAGTTTTCTTTAGCTTCGGTGCCTTGCCCTTCTCATTAAGGGGCACATCAACCAGATAGCGCAGATTTTCTCCCAGAGGAGCATCGCCGGCGACGAGGGCCTGGGTGCGCGCTTCGATATAGAGTCGAACATAACCGGGCGCGAGTCCTGGTGAACGTTCGGGCCCTAATGCGGCCTGGTCGCGAATTTCAGCGCGAACGACCAGCGGCGCGCTTTCTGCCAGATCGACTAGATCTGCGTAGGTTAGCAACTCTGCGGGGTTGTTCTGCGCTGTGAGCGGAACGGCCGTCAGAAGGGCGACGGTAGCGGCAAAGACCGGAAATTTCGGCATGAGTGAAACGCAATCCTCTCAGAATAACATTTGGTTGGCGCAATGCGGAAACCACCCGGCAGTATAGTGCGTTCCATGAGCGGCGAGCCGTGAATTGGCGGTTAACCGATAAAGCGTTTGCCCACCAAGGTCTCGCCCGCTAAGGGGTGCACGAAGTCTGGGTTAGTGATACAATATTGCCTGAAAGTTGCCTTTTGCGACAATATCAGGAACAGGCCTGGACTGCACTGACGTTCCTGAATTGGGTCGCTGAAGTGTAAATGGAATGCGGTGCCGTGGACGATCGTGATCGTCTGCTTCACGGTACCTCGAATGGCCCGGTGCGAATCGGGCAGATACGATGGAGTGATGCAACCGAATGGCTTATGCTGACCAACAGATGAGTGGAAATCGCGTGATCGCGATCATCATCGTTGCCCTCATCCACATTGCCCTCGGTTACTTGCTGATCACCGGTCTTGCCGTCGACGCGGTACAGAGCGTGGTCGAGCGCGTAACGACGATCGACGTGGAAGAACCGCCGCCGCCGGAGCCGGAAGACGAACCGCCGCCGCCGCCGGAAGATATCCCTGAAACCGCCCCCCCGCCGCCGGTCGCGCCGCCGCCGCCGATTAATATCGCGCCTGCGCCGCCGCCCTTGCGGACAACCCCGACGATCCCTCCGCCGGCGCCGCCGGCACTGAGAATCCCTCCGCCGGCGCCGCCTGCCCCCCCGGCACCGGCTCCTCGCCCCGCGCCGCCATCGCAGGCACGTGGTGCTTCGCCGGACGGCCTGAACCGCTGGGCTGCGCGCATCCAAGGGGACTATCCTTCAAGCGCACTGCGCCGCGAAGAGCAGGGTACGGTTACCATGCGGATCACGATCGGGACAAATGGCCGGGTCGAAGCTTGTTCCGTGACTGGGAGCTCGGGCTCCAGCGCCTTGGACGATGCAGCCTGCCGCGGGATGCAGCGTTACGCACGCTACAACCCGGCATTGAACGCTGCGGGCAATCCGATTTCAGATACCACTACGCAATCGATCCGTTACGTCCTGCCCGACTAGGGACTTCGGCAGGATAGAAGACGCATTTTTCAAGAGGACTTTCCGTTATGATTATTCAACTTCTCGCTGCAGGTGCTGAAGCGCCCGAGACCTCCTTCGGCTTCTGGCAGGCCATGGAAGAAGGCGGCCCCGTCGCCTGGTCGATCCTCGGCGTCATGGTCATCATGTCTGTCGGCTCCTTCTATATCCTCTTCACCAAGCTGTTCGAACAGCAGAAGGTCATGAACCAGTACAAGAGCGTACGCACGGGGTTCTGGCGCACCAACAGCCTGAAAGAAGGCGCGACGAAGCTCGAGAAGAACAGCGCATGGCGCCAGCTCGTCGACGATGCGGTCTCTGCAGAAGAAAAGCATGCCAAGCTCAACGACAGCCTTGAAGCACATGACTGGATGCACGGTTCGCTTGCACGTTCGGAGCACGCCATCCAGGCGAAGCTCAACGGCGGCCTGCCGTTCCTTGCCACCGTGGGTGCGACGGCTCCCTTCGTAGGCCTGCTGGGTACGGTTATCGGTATCTACCGCGCACTGATCAACATCGGCGTCGCCGGTTCGGCCTCAATCGACAAGGTCGCCGGTCCCGTCGGTGAAGCCCTGATCATGACCGCCATCGGCCTGCTCGTCGCAGTTCCTGCCGTGTTCGCATATAACTGGCTTCAGAGCCGCAACCGCAAGATCTTCGATATGATGAGCGGTTTCTCCACCGACCTGCTCGCCAACATCAATTCGGGCGGCACAATCAAGCCAGCCGCGATGACGGCGACCTCCACGCAGACGTCTGGCAAGGCCGCTGCCGGTCGCACCACGACCTCGGCAACTACGCCGACGACCGGTGCATCGCCCACCACGACAACGACCACCAAGCGCTAAGCCGAGTGGCGCGGGTCCAAAGTTCGGACCCGCGCCAACTTCTCACAGCGTGTGATAATTTGTACGGATAGGATGTAAGCTATGGCGATTTCGATGGGAGGCGGCGCTGATTCGCCCATGTCGGACATCAACACCACGCCGCTCGTTGACGTGATGCTGGTGCTTCTGATCATCTTCCTCATCGCGGTGCCGGTCGCGATCCAGACGATTGATCGACTTGAAATACCAGTGCTCGAATCGGTCGAATCGAAGGACAAAGTCGAAAATCTTCTGCTCACCGTGAGCACAAGCGACGAAGCTGGTCGCAGTGCCGGCGACACCGGATTCACGGGCGCTTCGCGGACTGGCGAATGCCGCGTGTATTTCAACAACATCACGCCGGTCACTTCGGAAGAGCTGTACGACCAGGCCTTCGAGCGTCTCGACAACATCGTCCAGCGTGCCGGCGGTCCAGAAGCGATCATGCAGGATCCCGAAAAGATCCCCCAAGTGCATATTCGCGGCGATGTGAATGCGCCTTGGTCGTGCGTCGCAGGCGCAATCTACAACGTACAGGCTGCCGGTTATCCGACCGTTGGCTTCATTTCGAACCCGGTCGAGCCATAAACCCGGCTTTGCACCGGTTCGCAGACGCAATTCAGGAGTAACCCACCATGGCAATGTCAGGCGGCAAGGACGATGGCGCCCCGATGATGGAAATGAACATGACGCCGTTGATCGACGTCCTGCTCGTTCTCCTCATCATGTTCATCATCACTATTCCGGTCGCGACGCACTCGGTCGATATCGATCTGCCGCAGCCCAACCCGAACCCGCCTCCGGTGGAAGTGGAGCCCGACAAGAACAAGCTCGTGCTCACCCAGAATGACCAAATGCTCTGGAACGGGCAGGAAATCACTGAAGGCGACCTTGTGAACCTGCTGCAGCAATCCACGACCATCAATCCGGAGCCCGAACTTCAATTCGAGCCCGAAGCTCTGGCCAGCTACGACTTGTCGGCCCGCGTGCTGCAGATCATTAAGGCCAGCGGCGTGACTAAGTTTGGCTTCGTCGGTAACGAACGGTACCGGACATTTGGCAAGGCCGGGATGCAGTAAGCATTCGGAGAGACCGCAACGAACATTCAGAAGGGGGCGGAGCGATCCGCCCCCTTTTTTATTTCCTTCATGCCACGGAGAACCACAAACTCGAAACCTACTTGCCAACGTTTCCTTTTAGTGATGTTATCACATCCTACTGAAGAGGAGACAGCCATGCCATTTGCCGCCCGCCGCTCCCCCGCTCACGATAACCTGTTCAGCAACATGAACGTCACTCCCTTCATCGACGTACTGCTAGTTCTGCTGATCATGTTCATCTTGGTCATACCCATCGCCACGCATGCGCTGCTGGTCCCGGTCCCGACGGGGAAGCCACCGCTGGAGATGCGCGAGGAGAATGTCGTCAGCATCGATCCGCAGGATCGATTGTTCTGGAACGGGCAAAATCTAACCCGCGAAGGCCTTCTCAACCAGTTGGCCGGTGCAGCCGAAATGGAGTCGCAACCGGTCATTCGCTTCGAACCAGATGGTCTCGCCAGTTATGAAGCGTCCGCCCGCACCATAGCGCTCATCAAGGATTCCGGCGTCGAACGCTTCGCCTTTGTCGGCAATTACCGGTACAGCGAGTTCAGCAAATCCCAGTGAGCACTAGGTTTTACTTCGTTGACCTGGCGTTCCATCGCCGCTCGACAAAGATCAGTGCCTCAATCCCGCGGGGACCGAGAGCGAACGCACACTTTGCCGCCCGGCGAGCGATGTACGCCTCCAGGCGCAGACGCCTATGCCTAACCGCATCAGATACTCGACAGGTCCTCCACCCGCATAGCTGCGCCCGCTAGGCTCTCCGCCTCGAGCAGCAGTTCGTCGTCCACCGAACCCTGTGGGGTCGCCTCACGACCGATCATCACCATCACGGGGACCGCGAGAGGGCTGACCCGGTCTAGCTCAACATGGACGAGCTGTTCGGCCGAACGATCAAGCAAATTACCGAGCCTTCCCACGTCGGTCATGCGCGTTCGGGCATCGGCCCAAGCAGCTTCGAGCAGAACGTGATCCGGCTCGTACTTGCGCAAGACGTCATAAATCAGATCAGTCGAGAACGTGACTTGCTTTCCGGTCTTGCGCTTCCCCGGATGCTGTCGCTCGACCAGCCCGCCGATCACCGCGACTTCGCGAAAAGCACGGCGCAGCAGGTGCGAATTCTGAACCCATTCGATAAACTCGTCCTGCAGGATATCGGGCGATAGCAGGGGCGCCGGATCAGCCACCGGCTTCAGTCCCCATACGGCCAGAGAATAGTCGTTTGCCAAGAAACCGCCCGGCATCAAGCCACGATCTTCCATTCGTCGGGTTATGAGCATGCCGAGGCTCTGGTTCGCGTTCCACCCCTCGAACGTGTAATAGACGCTGTAGTGACGTTTGGCATGCGGGAAGCTTTCGACAAGCAGTTGCCCCGGCCCTGGCATCTGTGAACGCCAGTCCTGCACTTCCAGCCACTCGCGCACGTCGTCGGGAAAGCGCGCCCAGCCTGCGCGGTCGACAAGCATGGCGCGCACCCGCTCGGCAAGATGCGTGGTCAGCGGCATACGCGCCCCTCCATAGCTCGGTATCATCGCATTGGAGGTGGCGGCCTTTACGAGAACCTCCATGTCCTGCAGTTTGACGACCTCCAAGCTCATCCCCGCGAATGCGAAGGTGTCGCCAGGCGAAAGGGATGCGGCAAATCGCTCTTCGATCTTACCCAGGCTGCGCCCACCACGTCCGCGTCCCGAATTGATCCGCACTTCGAGCATCTCGCTATCAATGATGATGCCGGCATTTAGGCGATGCCGCGCGGCCTGCTCGGGATGTGTCAACCGCCAGATGCCCTGCTTGTCGCGCACGATGCGCTTGAACTTGTCATAGGCCTGCAAGGCGTAACCACCGGTCGCGACGAATGTCAGGACGCGTTGCCACACTTCATCGTCAACCCACGCGTAAGCGAGGCTCGAACGTATTTCGCGCAACAATTCGTTCTCTTGAAACGGTGCGGCGCATGCGCAGGCCATGACATGCTGGGCGAGCACATCAAGCCCGCCGGGCCGAAAGTCCTCCCCGTCGCGCATTCCCTCGTCTACCGCCTCCTTCGCTGCGGTCGCCTCGAGGAATTCGAACCGGTTGCCTGGAACAAGCAGCGCGCGGCTGGGCTGATCGAGGCGGTGGTTGGCGCGACCGATCCGCTGGAGCAGGCGCGAGGAGCCTTTCGGCGCGCCCATCTGGACCACCATGTCGATGTCGCCCCAGTCCACACCAAGATCGAGGCTGGCGGTCGCAACAAGTGCGCGCAGTTCACCCCGTGCCATGGCGCCTTCCACCTTGCGCCGCGCTTCTTTTGAAAGCGAACCATGATGGATCCCTATGGGGAGCTTGTCTTCGTTCACATCCCACAGGTTCTGAAAGGTATACTCGGCGAGGAAGCGCGTATTGGTGAAGACGAGCGTCGTATTGTTACGTTTGATTTCCTCGTAGAGTTGCGGAATGGCCCAAGTCGCCGCGTGGCCGCCCCAGGGAACGCGCTCTTCCTCGGGTAGGAGGATCTCAACTTCGGCGGGAGCGCCTTTTTCGCCTTCGACCAGTTCGACGCTGTCGATATCCCCCCATGGCGCTAGCCATTCGCGAAATGCTTCCGGCTGGGCCACCGTCGCCGAAAGTGCCGCGCGTTGCATCTGTGGAGCGATCGTCTGAAGGCGGGAGAGAGCCAGCGCCAGAAGGTCCCCGCGCTTGCCAGTTGCGAAGGCATGAACTTCGTCGATCACGACGCGTTTGAGTCTGGAGAACATCTCGAAACTGTCGGGATAGGATAGCAGCAGCGAGAGGCTTTCGGGTGTGGTCAGGAGGACGTTGGGGGGGCGCACCCGCTGACGCTTCTTGCGATCGGAAGGTGTGTCGCCGCTGCGCGTCTCGACCGCGATGGGCAAGCCTATCTCTTCGACCGGGGTGATAAGGTTGCGCTGCACGTCGTGCGCGAGCGCCTTTAACGGCGAGACGTAAAGCGTGTGCAGCCCTTCCGGCCGCGTCCCTTCGGCGCGAGAGCGTGCGAAGTCGGCGAGAGTCGGCAAGAATCCGGCTAACGTCTTGCCAGCTCCAGTGTCAGCCACAAGCAGAGAGTGGCGGCCCGCATCGCTTGCCCCGAGCATCTCCACCTGGTGCCGGCGGAGACGCCAGTCGCGAGCACCGAACCAATCAGCGATTTCGGGCGGGATCGGATGCAAGCTCACGCAGTAAGAGCGTCGTTGCCCGATTACGGTTCCACCAGGCGCAAGCTCAATGCGCCGCGCCTGCCCCGCGCTCCAGGCCGCTCAGCGATAGCTGCTCGTCGATCTGGGCCATAAGACGCTCGAGCCCCTCCTCTGTGTCGCTCTCCGCCCGTGCAACCAGGACGTCCTGCGTGTTCGAGGCGCGCAACAGCCACCAACCATCAACGGTGTTCACGCGTACGCCGTCGGTGCCGTTGACATCCGCATCGGTTCCAGAGAGGCGCGACTTCACCTCCTCGATAGCCGCGAATTTGCGACTCTCATCGACCTGGAAGCGCATCTCGGGCGTGTTGATCATCTGCGGCATTTCGCTGCGCAGTTGCGTGACAGGTTTGCCGAGGCGTGCAGAGGCGGCCATGAGGCGCACGCCGGCATAAAGTGCGTCGTCGAAGCCGTAATAGTCATCGGCGAAGAATACATGCCCACTCATTTCACCCGCGAGTGGCGAGCCCGTCTCCTTCATCTTCGACTTGATCAGCGAATGGCCGGTCTTCCACATTAGAGGCTTTCCGCCGCAGGCCGCGACATGATCATACAGTGCGCTGCTGGCCTTCACATCGGCGATGATCGTCGCACCTTTGCGCGATCGCAGCAGGTCTTCGGCATATACCATCAGAAGCTGATCGCCCCAGATCACCCTTCCTTCGCCGTCGATCGCACCGATGCGGTCACCATCGCCATCGAAGGCTACCCCGAAATCGAGCGACTTCTCTGAAACTAGGCTCTTCAAGTCAGCCAGATTTTCCTCGACAGTCGGATCGGGATGATGGTTGGGAAACCCACCGTCGACATCCGTAAAGAGAAGGTGATGCTCGCCGGGCAGTTTGGCGACCAGCTTTTCAAGTGCAGGACCGGCAGCGCCGTTTCCTGCATCCCAGCCGATCCGCATGTCCGCGAGCCGACTAGGGTCTACCCCATCCAATGCGGTCAGCATGCGGGCAACATACTCATCGAGAATGTCGCGTTCCTCGGTCTCACCCGCCCCATCGGTCCACTCGCCCGCAGATGAGCGGCGACCGAGCTCCTGGATGTCTGCCCCGAAAAACGGACGGCCTTGTAAGACCATCTTGAAGCCGTTGTAATTGGGCGGGTTATGACTGCCGGTTATCTGGATACCGCCATCAACTGCATCGTCGCTGGCCTCTGCATAGTATAGCATGGGCGTCGCCCCGAGCCCTACACGCACTACATCGCAGCCGCTGGCCGTCAGGCCCTCAACCAGCGCGTGCTCTAGCATGGGTGACGAACGCCGCCCGTCATAGCCCACGGCGACACGGCTGCCGCCAGCATCACGCAACATCGATCCGAAAGTACGGCCAATTGCGCGGGCATCATCCGCGCCCAATGTTTCTCCGATGATCCCCCTGATGTCGTATTCGCGCAGGACAGTGGGATCGAATTCATGGTTCATTGGGAAGCTCCGGGACTTGGTATGGTAACTCATCCAAGAGAAGGTCGCGGGCAGCATTGAGTTCCTGCATTTGCGCCTTGTTACCCCCGCGGTCGGGGTGTGCAAGCCCCGCCATGCGGCGATGTGCCTCGCGAATTTCCTTATGATCGGCGCGCTCCGGTACGTTGAGCAGCTTTCGCGCACGCTTGATAGCTTGAGTGCGGGTCGGCGCCGACCGCAGGTAATCCCAAGGCCACTTACCCAACGCCCATCGGCACAGAGCCGACATGACGACAACCAGCATCAGCGCCTTGATCATGCGTCGATCCTTTCGAGCGGCAGCTGGGCGCGCTTTTTCTCAGGCAGACGTAGTGCCGCCATCAGCTGACGCAGTTCCTGCCGCGCAACGAGATGGCTAGTCCCCAGATCACCGAGATGGCCCTTGTCGAGCAGTGTCAGCCCCGAAGGGAAAAGTTCGCGGTAAATGACCCGCTCGGACAAACCGTGAGCGACGCGGAATCCGACACGCTTCGACATTTCGGAAAGCGCCTGTTCTATACGGCTGCGATTGCGCGCCTCGGCGTGACCTGTCCGATTGCGCACTACGACCCAATCCATTTCCGGGCGGTTCTCGTCGATCGCCTTGCGGCTGCGCTTGATGCGGGCCTCCCAGATAAGTTCGGCATAGAAGGACAGCTTGCGCACCTTGAAGCTTTCGCCCTCAACCTGACCGATAAGATCGAAATCAACGAAGCTGTCGTTCATCGGCGTGACGAGGGTATCGGCCTGGGTTGCCGCGTAACGAGCTAGCGGATCGTCCCGACCCGGAGTATCGATTAGGATGAAGTCGGCATCCCCCCCAAACTCTTTCACCATCTCGCCGAATTCCTCCTCCGGAATCGGCGGAACGGTGTGACATTCGATATTGGGCAGGCCGATATTCCGACGCTGGGCAGTTTCCGCGCGGTTTTCGATGTAGCGCGCAAGTGTCCGCTGCCGGTGATCGAGATCGAAACCGACGACTGTCGCCCCGCGATAGGCGAGCGCGATCGCCACATGGACAGCCGTGGTCGACTTCCCCGTCCCGCCTTTCTCGTTGGCGAAGGTAATCCAGTGCGGGGCGGCGTGTGGCAAGGTTGTGTCCGGCTCTTCTTGTCGTTGTGCTGGCGGCCCTCAATTCGCTAGGGCGGCGGATAGGAAACCATATCTGAGGGGACTCGGCGTTGCAAACAGTCCGCACGCTCGAATTGTTGAGGAATACGCTGGCTGTCCTACGGGAGGACGGCGGCAGTATTGCGCTCGTACCTACGATGGGGGCGCTACACGAGGGTCACATGGCGCTTGTCGAGGAGGGCTTAAAG
>CAYPGL010000031.1:9402-11594 GCA_964410035.1 uncultured Qipengyuania sp.
CCGGAACAGGGGACCTACCGGAGTGGAGGTGATGAGCGCTTCACGAAGGTCATCTCACGCTAGTGCGCCGCGCGCGGGAAGCTGCGGACCACGTTGTCGCCTCTATCTTCGTCAATCCGCGGCAGTTCGGTGCGGGTGAAGATCTCGATGCCTATCCGCGGCAACTGCGACGAGATTCCGAAATACTGGAGTCGGAAGGTGTCGCTCTTCTGTGGGCCCCGGCGCCAGATGCGGTCTACCCTTCGGGCTACGCCACGAACATCTCGGTTTCCGGGTTAAGCGAGGGGTTGTGCGGGGCAAACCGCCCCGGACATTTCGACGGCGTGGCGACGGTCGTTTGCAAGTTATTCAATCAGGTCATGCCCGATATGGCGTTCTTCGGCGAGAAGGACTGGCAACAACTCGCTGTAATCCGCCGCATGGCGCGTGACCTCGACTTAACGCAGCCGCATGTCGACAACATTCACGGCGTGAGTATCGTGCGAGAGGCGGACGGTCTCGCGATGAGCAGCCGCAACGCCTACCTGTCGCCCGAAGCGCGCGCTCAAGCAGCAAGCCTCCCCCGTGCTATGCGCGATGCGATTTTAAACTTGTCCGGCGGCGACAATACTGGTCGCCCACTCGGCAAATTGCGGGAAATGTTGTTGGCAAGCGGCTTCGACAGCGTCGACTATGCCGAACTTCGCGATGCCGACAGCCTGGAAGCGCTCAAGACAGACAACGGCAACGCCAGACTATTCGTCGCTGCCAAGATCGGAGCAACACGATTGATCGACAACATGCCGGTTAAAGCAGATGTGAGGCAGGAGGGCGGATGGAGCGGGTAAGGGGAATCGAACCCCTCTAGCCAGCTTGGAAGGCTGGAGCATTACCACTATGCTATACCCGCGCTCCGGGCGAAGGCAGATGCCCACCTCCAAAGGATTCGTCAACCGGTCATTGTGCCCGGGGACTAGGCCTTGAACCCGGGTTCGCCGTCGACGTCTCGTTCGCTTCAGGCTCGCTCAGTGATTCAATCAATGTCTGCTCGCGCCCTGCCTGCTGCCCTGTTTCGACCGTCACCTCGACGCGCCGGTTTGCCGCTCGGCCCTCTTCATTGGGTGAGCCATCGGGCAAGGCGTTGGGTTCGGCCGGATTTTGCTCGCCAAAAGCGATAACCTCAATCCGCTCGCGATCAATTCCGGCTTCGATCAGGAAGTCACGGACCGCCTCTGCCCGTTCCCGGGAAGCGTCGAGATTCGCCTCGTCGGTCCCGTCAGAATCCGAATGTCCGCGCAAGATGATCGGACCGCCCGCCTCCACCTGCAGCGAATCTACCAGTGTAGCCAGTTCGGCTCTCACGGCCTCGGTCAGTTCAGGCGTTCCGTCTGCGAAGGAAAGAGTCGTTTCCAGGGGCGGGAGCGTGGGCTCATCGATCACAGACACGCCGTTCTGCGCAGGATCTTCTTGGAAGATTGAGCGGGGACCATCGGTCGGTGCTGCTTCGGGTTCGGGGGCTTCTTCCTTCGCCTTGCACGACGCCAGCCCCATGGCGCCCGCCAGGAGTATCAACGATGCGCCCAATTTGATCGTCCGCTTCATGTCGGCTGCACCCCCTGTTTCTTGCTTGTCTTTTTCGCCGCTTTCTCTTCCGCCGTTTTTGTTTGTGGCGGTGAAAAACTCAGGATCGTATCCCCCGCACGCGGCTCGGGCCTCGCAGCATGCGTAAAGAAGCGGATCGTGCCGTTGTCACGAACCAACAGAAGCATGTTGGCGGCGTTGGGCAGCTTTTCTTGCATCTTTTCAAAGTCGAATTCTTCGGACAGGCGTGTCTTGCGGAACACCCAGCCTTGCCTCTGTCTTTCGCTGACATCTTCGACACCGAAACCGGATTCGAACAAGGCGCGGCCGCGAAGGCTGGCAGGAAGGGCGTGGCGGTCTTCGCCATCGGCGGATTCGCCCAGCTGGAAGACACGGTCTCGGCCGATTTCATGCGCAAATTCATTGCAAACCAATGCGTTGTACGCCTCGTTCTCAGTGGCAGCTACCAAATTCTGGTAGGGCGCCAATTCGAGGTTATGCTCGGTGGCTTCGTTCAGTATTTCGCCATGATAGAAGGGAATGCCTTTCTGCCGGGCGAGAGCAAGTCGTTGCCAGCTGGCATCGACTACAATCACCGGAACTTCGGCGGGACGGCTAACTACACCGGCAGC
>CAYPGL010000032.1:0-10912 GCA_964410035.1 uncultured Qipengyuania sp.
GGGAGTTCAATCCTCCCCAGCAGCACCATTTTCGTTTATCTTTGAACCCTCAGACGCCGGACGCGTCCGCGTGGCTTGGCTTCGGTCGCCCTTCGGCTGCCGCGCCCAAGAACCGGGTTGCGCCAAGGCACTCCTCGCGGCACTCGTTGCGCGAGGGAGAGCATCATGGATTTCCGCCTTACCGAGCAACAGCGCGAACTACAGGACGCGGCGCGCAGCTTCGCGCGTGGGGAATTGCCCGAACTTGCGCGCGAGATGGAGGAGAAGGACTTCTCCGTCCCCGCAGAAATTGTGCGCCGCTATGGCGAAATGGGGTTCCTGGGCGTCAACCTGCCCGAGAAATACGGCGGCCTCGGACTCGGCCATCTCGAGGCGTTGCTGGTGCTTGAACAGTTCGCCATGATTTCGAACGCGGTCGCCTTTCCGGTGTTCGAGGCGCTGGTCGGCCCCGTGCGAACGCTGGAACGGTTCGGGTCGGAGGCGCTGAAGGCGCGGGTAATTCCCGAAGTCATCAGCGGCGAAGCGACCGTGGCGGTTTCAATGTCCGAACCCGATGCGGGCACCGCGCTCACCGATCTCTCCACCCGTGCGCGCGACGCGGGCGAGCATTTCGTGCTCGATGGTACGAAGCGCTGGACCTCCGGCGCCGGGCATGCGCGTTACTATGTCGTCTATACCCGCCTCTCCGATGCGCCCGGCGCGAAAGGAATCGGCGCATTGCTGGTCGAGAGGGACATGCAAGGCGTCGGCTTCGGCAAGCGCGAACAGCTTATGGGCTTTCGCGGGATCGAGACACGCGACATTGCCTTCGACGGAGTTCTTGTCCCGCACGAGAACCTGATCGTTCCCGCAGGCGGTTTCGGCAAGCTGATGAGCGCCTTCGGGCTCGAACGCTGCGGCAATGCCACCCAGTCGCTCGGCCTCGCCGCCGCCGCGCTCGAACAGGCGACGGAATACGTGCAGGAGCGTACTGCCTTTGGGAAGCCGATCGTCGATTTCCAGGCGGTGCAGATGCGGCTGGCAGAGATGGCGATGCAAGTCGAGGCCGCGCGCCTGCTGATCTACCGTGCCGCCTCCAACGCCGAGCACAATGAAGGGGGCCTGCCGAGCATTTACGAAAGTTCCACCGCCAAATGCTTCACCAACGAAATCGTGCGCAGCGTGACCGCAAATGGCATGCAGGTGATGGGGGGCTATGGCTATCACAAGGATTACGGCATGGAACAGCGCGTGCGCGATGGTTTCGCCTGGGGCATCGCCGGAGGCACCACCGATGTGCAGAAGTCCAATATCGCCGCCGCCATCGTCGGCCGCCGCTTCGATCAAAGGCGTTGACGCGGCTGCTGTATTGCATAGGCGATGCGGTATGGAAGATACCGACGAACTGATCCCGCTCGATCCGCGTTACAAGTCGATGATGCGGCTGGTTGCGGGCATCCTTGCCGTGATACTCATCATCGGGGCCAGCATTGCCGAATTTGCCATACCCGGTTGGACCGGGGTGGTCTGGCTGCCGGTTGCTATCGTGGCGGTCTATCTCGTCCTCTATCTCCCGATGCGGCGCTATGTGACGCGCGGTTATTCGCTGGAGGAGGAGCGGCTGCGCGTGGTCCGCGGTGTGCTGTTCCATTCCGATACCGTCGTTCCTTTCGGCCGCGTCCAGCATATCGATGTCGACCAGGGTCCACTCGAGCGGGGCTTCGGCCTCGCCACCCTCACGGTGCACACTGCAGGCACGCATAATGCCTCGGTCTCGCTTCCCGGCCTCGCGCACGAGGATGCGCTGGCAATGCGTGAGGAGATCCGCGCGGCCATCCGGCGCGATACGCAGTAATGGTGGGAATGGCGGGGCAGGAAGACGCACGGCGCACCGATCCGCGCAGCTTCGCCGTGCGCGCGGTGATGATGCTGTTCCAGCTGGTGATCCCACTGGCGGTGGGCTCGGTTGCGATCCTCGACGACGGCGATATCGGAGATCTTGTCGCCTATTTCCTGCCCCTCGTGATCGCGATCATCTTGGTCAACATCGTGATCGCATATCTGCAATGGACCAAGCTGACCTACACCGTCGGCGAAAGCGACATCCGTGTCGAAAGCGGCGTGCTGTCGCGTGCGGCGCGCTCCGTCCCCTACGAACGGATCCAGGACGTCAGCCTCGAACAGAAGCTGCTGCCTCGGCTGTTCGGTCTGGTCGAGGTCAAGTTCGAGACAGGTGCTGGCGGGAAAGATGATCTCGCGCTGACCTATCTGTCCGAAACCGAAGGCGCACGCCTTCGCGAACTTGTTCGCACCCGCCGCGATGCGGCGGAAACGCAGGACTTTGAGGAAACTGCAGTCGAAGAGGAAGAGGCGGAGGCTCTATTCACCATGGGGCCGCAGCGCGTTTTCACCTTTGGACTTTTCGAATTTTCTCTCGCCGTGGTCGCCGTTGTCGGCGGCCTTGCGCAGCAACTAGAATTCCTGCTGCCCTTCGAATTGTGGGACTTAGATCAATGGGAGCAGCGCCTCGCCGGCCCGGGACAGCGGCTCGCGGGTCTCGGTCCCTTGGCGCAGGCGGCTGGCGTTTTCATTGCGCTCGCGGCGCTCGCCGTGGTGGGCGTAATAACGGGGATTGGGCGAACCGCGCTGCGCGAGTGGGATTTCCGGCTTGAGCGGACGGCGAAGGGCCTTCGCAGGCGGCGCGGCCTGCTGACCCGGACCGATGTGGTTATGCCGCTGCACCGGGTTCAAGCGCTGCGTATCGGGACGGGTTTTCTGCGGCGCCGTTTCGGCTGGCATTCACTCAAGGTCATCAGCCTCGCCAGCGACAGCGGCGGAGCCAATCATGATGCGGTGCCCTTCGGTCGGATGGACGAGATTGCTCCGGTTATCGCAGTGACTGGCTTCTCCCTGCCCCCGCAAGATGCGCAATGGGCTCGCGCGCTGGCTCGTTACCGAATCGACAAGGCGGTGCTTGCCGCGCTCTTCCTCGTTCCGGCGACTGTCGTGGCCGTTTTATTCGCGCACGAGTGGGTCTGGCTGGCACCTCTGTCCGGACTACTTTTCACACTCGGCCAACAGTGGTGGCGGTGGAAGCACGATTACCGCGCGCTTGGCGAAAGCCAGCTCTACAGCCGCCACGGCCTGCTCTCGCCCAGCCTTGCTATTGCCTCACGCGTCAAGCTGCAATCGGTCGAAATTGCCCAAGGTCCGATTGCGCGCAAACGCGGTTACGCCAGTCTTGCCCTCGGGCTAGCCGGGGGGCGTCTGCGGATCAACGGAATGTCCGTCGAAGAGGCGCGGCGCTGGCGCAGCGCAATCTGCGACAGCATCGGGCGCACCGATTTTTCCCGTCTGCTCGAAGAGAAAGGCGTCCCTGCGCCTTAGGCGCGCAGTTCCGCCAGTTCCTGATGCCGGTCGAAATAGCGCGCGACATAGGAACAGTCCGGCGAGATTTTGAAATTCTGTTGCCGGGCGTCGGCGATCATCGCTTTTACCAGCTCCTCGGCTACACCCTTGCCGCGATGGCTGGGCGGGACATAGGTGTGTTCGGCGTGGCGTATGCCGCTGCGCTCGGTCCAGCTCAGTTTCGCCGTGCTTTCGATTCCCGGGATTGTCGCAATATAGTCTCCGTGGGTGACCCTGTCGCGATGTTCTATTTCGATTTCTGCGATGCCCATGTTCTTTTCTTTCCTTTATTGTTTTTCCAACGCGCACGGCGCTAGAGGCGTTCCGATGCAGTTCCTTTCCGACAATGCCGCCAGTGTCCACCCCGCCGTATGGGACGCGATGCGTCAGGCCGATCAGCCCGATTCGCCTTATGATAACGACAGCCTGAGCCTCGCGCTTGACGAGAAAATGAATGCACTTTTCGCCCGTGAATGCGCGGTGCTATGGGTGGCAACAGGCACTGCGGCGAATTGCCTTGCGCTTGCGACCATGGTCCAGCCGCATGGCGCGGTGGTCTGCCACGAAGAGGCGCATATCGAGATGGATGAAGGCGGTGCGCCCGGCTTCTATCTCCACGGGGCCAAGCTCCTGCTCGGGAAAGGGAAGGGTGCGAAACTGACACCCGATGCCATTCGCGCCGTGATCGATCCGATCCGGGACGATGTTCACCAGGTCCAGCCGAATGCGATCTCGATCACGCAGGCCAGCGAATACGGCTGTGTCTATCGGCCCGAAGAAGTCGGGGCGATTCGTGCGCTGGCTGAAGACCGCGGACTCGGCTTGCACATGGACGGCGCGCGATTCGGGAATGCGGCCGCGTTCCTCGAATTGCCGGCGAGCCAGGTGGCAGGCCCGGTCGATGCGCTCAGCTTCGGTTTCGTGAAGAATGGCGCAATGAGCGCGGAAGCCATCGTCTTCTTCGAGGAGGGGCTGGCCGAGGTGGCGCGCTATCGCCGCAAGCGTGCCGGGCACCTGCAAAGCAAGGGTCGGTTTCTGGCCGCCCAAATTCACGCCATGCTCGACGGCGACCTGTGGCTGGCCAACGCCCGGTCGGCCAATGCCGCCGCCGCCGAGATCGCCGCTGCTTGCGGCGAGCGCCTGATGCACCCTGTCGAGGCGAACGAGCTGTTCGTGCGCTCTACGCACGCCGAACGCGAGGCGCTGCGCGGGCAGGGTTTCGGTTTCTACGACTGGGGCCCGGAAGCCGCGCGATTCGTCACCGCATGGAACACGCGCGAGGAAGATGCCCGCGCGCTGGCGACTGCGATCGCAGCCCTATGAACGCATCTTCCGGGGGCGAGGGTCTCCTCAACCCGAGAAATCTTGCAGCCTTCCTGCTGGTCAGCCTGATCTGGGGCGGGACTTGGCTGGTCATCCGCGATCAGCTTTCAGTCGTCCCCGCAAGCTGGTCGATCACTTGGCGTTTCGTTGTCGCAGCGGCGGGCATGTTCGTGCTGGCGAAAGTCCGCGGTGAACCCCTCGCCCTGCCGCGGCAGGGCTGGCGCTGGGCCATTGCCCTAGGCCTGTTCCAGTTCTGTCTCAATTTTAGCTTCGTCTACAATGCGGAGAAATTCATCACATCGGGCCTGGTGGCGGTCATGTTCGCGCTGCTTGTCGTGCCCAATGCGGTGCTGGGCAAATTCGTGCTGGGGCAGCCCATCCGCCGCGAATTCGTGATCGGCTCCTCGATTGCTGCGATCGGAGTAGCCATGCTGTTCGCGCAGGAATGGCGGGCATCCCCGGCGACACTGGGCGAAGTCCTGCTCGGGGCGGGCTTGACGATCGGCGGCATCCTCGCCGCCAGTGCGGCCAATATCGTCCAAGCCATGGACGGCGCGAAACGCATGCCGCTTTTGACGCTGCTCGCATGGGCGATGGTGGTGGGCGTTATCCTCAATGCCGGATTCGCTTTGGCCACGCAGGGCCCGCCGCAATTCGACACACGGCCCGAATATGCGCTTGGCATACTCTACCTCGGTCTGCTCGGTTCGGTCGTAACCTTCCCGCTCTATTATGGGCTGGTGCGCAAGGTGGGAGCCGGGACGGCGGCCTACAGTTCGGTGATCGTGCCGATTGTCGCGATGGTGCTCTCGACCCTGTTCGAAGGCTTCGTGTGGGGCATCCTGCCGGCGGGAGGCGCGGTGATTACGTTGATCGGCATGGTGGTTGCCCTGCGCGGACGCAGTGCGCCCCCGCCAAGGCGCGCTACGCCAGAGCCTTGATCGCTGCCAGCCCTTCGCGGTAGGTGGGATAGCGTGGCGCCCAGCCCAGCAGGCGCTTGGCCTTGCCGTTCGCGACCCGCCGGTTCTCTGCATAAAAACCGCGTGCCATGGGTGACAGATCGGCTTCTTCGAGCGTTTGCAGCGGGGGAGGTTCCTGCCCGAGCAGGCGGCAGGCTTCCTCGATCACGGCATTCTGGTTGGTCGGCAGGTCGTCGGACAGATTGTAAGCCCCGCGCGGCGCATCGCGCCCGATCGCGGCGACCAGTCCGGCGACGATATCCTCGACATGCACGCGGCTGAACACCTGTCCGGGCAGGTCGATGCGGTGCGCCTTGCCGCCCCGTATCCGCTCGAAGGCGCTGCGGCCCGGTCCATAGATGCCCGGTAGGCGGAACACTCTTGCATCCAGACCCAGCCAACGCGCATCGCACTCGGCGCGCGTGGTGCGCCGGCCGGTTCCGGTGGGCGCGCTCTCGTCAACCCAGGCCCCACCGGTATCGCCATACACACCGGTGGAGGAAAGATAGGCCGCCCACTTCCCCTCCAAAACCGCGGCATAGCGATCGAGCACTGGGTCGCTGTCGCCGACTGGTGGGACCGAGTTGAGCACGTGGCTCGCCTCTCGCAGGGCGGCGGTTACCGCCACTTCGTCTTCGAAGCTGAGGTTTCCTGAGCTGCCGGTGGCATCAACATGCCAGCCTTTGCTACGCATCTCTTGTGCAAACCGCCCCGCCGTGTAGCCGAGGCCGAAGATGAACAAACGGGCCATCCGGGCGTAATAGCCGAGGAACCCGCAAAAGACAGGACGAGAATGGATATCGCGCGCACGCCTTCGACACCGGATGGCAATCCCGAGATGGCCGACGCGGCCGTGCAGCCCAAGGCACCGCCGGAAATCCGGCGCGAAGATTATAAGCCTTTCCCGTGGCTGGTGCCTTCGACGCGGCTCGATTTTGAACTCGGTCTGGAAAAGACCCGCGTCACCGCGCGGCTGCAGATCGAACGCAATCCCGATGCGGACGCCTCGCCCACGATTCGGCTGAACGGCGACGGGCTCGAATTGATCTCGCTCAGCTGCGAC
Organism: uncultured Qipengyuania sp.; assembly: GCA_964410035.1. Taxonomy (GTDB): domain Bacteria; phylum Pseudomonadota; class Alphaproteobacteria; order Sphingomonadales; family Sphingomonadaceae; genus Qipengyuania. The sequence goes on from CAYPGL010000032.1 coordinate 6,733, forward strand.
GGGGAGGAGTGCGTCGGCCACATGATGGACGGCGACGATCTGGTGGTCACGCTCGAAGGCGATCGGCATATGATCGAGATCGTGACCGAAATCGACCCCAGCGCAAATTCGCAACTGATGGGTCTCTATGCCTCCTCTGGCATGCTCTGCACCCAGTGCGAGGCCGAGGGATTTCGTCGCATCACCTTCTTCCCAGACCGCCCGGACGTGCTCGCGACCTACACAGTGAGGATGCGCGGCCCGAAGAAGGATTTCCCCGTGCTGCTTTCCAATGGCAACCGGGCCGATACGGGCGAAGATGGCGAAACTCATTGGGCCGAATGGCACGACCCTTGGCCAAAGCCATCCTATCTCTTCGCGCTGGTCGCGGGCAACCTCGTCGCCCGCAGCGACAGCTTCACCACCATGGGTGGTCGCGAGGTCGAACTGAATGTCTGGGTGCGCGACGGCGACCTTGAGCGCACCGAGCATGCCATGGAGAGCCTCAAGCGCTCGATGAAGTGGGACGAGGAAACCTTCGGCCGCGAGTACGATCTCGACTTGTTCAACATTGTCGCAGTGTCCGATTTCAACATGGGCGCAATGGAGAACAAGGGGCTCAACGTCTTTAACACCAAATACGTCCTCGCCGACCCCGAAACCGCCACCGACGGCGACTATGACGGGATCGAAGGCGTGATCGGCCACGAGTACTTCCACAACTGGTCGGGCAACCGCATAACCTGCCGTGACTGGTTCCAGCTGAGCCTCAAGGAAGGCTTTACCGTGCTGCGCGACCAGCTGTTCAGTCAGGACATGGGCAGCGCGCCGGTCAAACGGATCGAGGATGTGCGCGTCCTGCGCGGCGTCCAATTCCCCGAGGATTCGGGGCCGCTCGCCCATCCGATCCGCCCCGACAGCTACCGCGAGATCAGCAACTTCTACACTTCGACCGTCTACAACAAGGGGGCCGAAGTCATCCGCATGATGAAGACCATGGCCGGCGACGAGGCCTTTCGTCGCGGCACCGATCTCTACTTTGACCGCCACGACGGCGAGGCTGCAACTTGCGAGGATTTCGTCAAGGCGATCGAGGAGGGGTCAGGGCTCGATCTCGAGCAGTTCCGGCTTTGGTATTCGCAGGCCGGGACGCCGAAGGTGAGCGTCGAACTCACTCATGAGGGCAAAGAAACTGTGGTGACGCTGTCACAAGCAGTCCCGCCGACGCCTGGTCAGGCCGACAAGAAGCCCATGCCCATACCGCTTAGGATCGCGCTGTTCGACCGCGAGAGTGGCTCGCATTCGGGCGAGCAGCTGGTAGTGCTTCACAAAGCTAGAGATAGCTTCCGCTTTCCAGGCTTCGCGCGAAAGCCGGTTCTGTCGATCAATCGCGGTTTTTCCGCGCCGGTGACCATCCGGCGCGAGATCGGAAATGATGAGCTCGTCTTTCTCGCTGCGAAGGATGACGATCCATTCGCAAGATACGAGGCAATGCAGGATCTCATGGTTCGCCACCTCGTCACTGCCAGCAAGGGAGAGCTGTCGGAAGACGCGCGTAATGCCGGGCAGGCCGACATCGTCCGTGCTCTCCGCGCGGTGACCGACGACGATGCTCTCGACCATCTGATGCGCGGCGAACTGCTATCCATGCCGAGTCAGACGTATATTGCCGAGCAGATCGAGGCCGCTGATCCCGGTCACATCTTCGAGGAGCGTGAAGGGCTGAAAGCAATCATTGCCCGCGAGATGAAAGACGAACTTCACCGCCTCTACAATCGCTTCGAAAAACTCCCTTATTCACAGAATGCAGAGGCCAAGGGGGCGCGCAAGCTCAAGACGCTGATCCTCGCATTCACGGCTGCTGGCGATCCGGAGAAGGCTGCCGAGCTTGCAGCAAAACAATACGACAGTGCGGACAACATGACCGACCGGCAGGGTGCGTTGATGGTACTCACCGGTATCGACAGCGCCGAGCGGACCGGGCGGCTGCTGGACTTCTACAATCGCTATCAGGGCAACGCGCTGGTGATCGACAAATGGTTCGCTTTGCAAGCTAGTTCGCTTCACCCGAAGGTCATCGAACATGTGAAGGCGCTGGCCGAACACCCGGACTTCACTCTCAGGAATCCGAACCGTGCTCGCTCGCTCTACATGCCGTTCACCGGCGCGCCTCAGGGCTTCCATGCCGCAAATGGCGAGGGCTACAGATTGATTGCCGACCTCATTCTGGATCTGGATCCGATCAACGCGCAGACTGCGGCGCGCTTCGTTCCAGCCCTGGGGCGCTGGCGGAAGCTCGAACCGGGGCGCTCCGCGCTCATGCGCGGCGAACTCGAACGTATCGCCGTCGCACCCAAACTGTCCCGTGACAGCTTCGAACAGGTTACCCGTTCACTTGGCTGATATGCTCACATCGGAAGCGCTAGCGGGAATTCCGCACGGCTTTTCCACCCTCGAAGGGTTGGAGAGCTCCGATGTCCTGCCCGGGGCGCCGCTGGTCAGGCTTAAGCAGATTCATTCCGCCGAGGTGGTCGTCATGCGCGAGGCGGGCGGCGATGTGCGCGAGGGCGATGCCATGGTGACGGATCGGCCCTGCCTGCTTCTCGGCATCGTCACAGCGGATTGTGCGCCGGTCTTGTTTGCCGATGTGCAGGCAGGTGTAATCGGAGCGGCGCATGCCGGATGGCGCGGGGCACGTGCAGGCGTGCTCGAGAACACGCTTCAGGCTATGGAGGAACTGGGTGCCGACCGAGTACGGATCGTTGCTGCTATAGGACCCGCAATCGCTCAGGAAAGCTATGAAGTGGATGCCGCGTTCCGCGGTGAATTCGAGCCCGATGACGAAACGTTTTTCCGCCAAGGGCGCGCAGGACATTACCAGTTCGATCTTCCCGCATATGTCGCGCACCGATTGCGGACGGCCGGTACCGGACGAATCGCCGACCTCGCTATTGATACCTATGCCGATGAGAGCCGGTTCTATTCCTATCGCCGCGCCACGCACCGAGAGCAACCTACCCAAGGGCGACAGGTCAGCGCCATAGCCTTGCCGTAACGAAGGCTGCGCGGATTGCGCGCAGACGCATATTTGTTGCCAAAATCGCGGTTGGCAAGGGGTCGCATAGCGGCTAGAGGCGCCACCAAACCGGAAATACCGGGGGCATTCGCGCACGTTTTTTCGGCGCCGGCCAACGGCATCATCCGGCTCTAGAGACCGTAACAATTCCCGCTGTGCCGTGTGTGGTGCGGCAAAGCTAAGGCAGGCAAGGCAAAGCGCTGATGGCAGACACGACTGCAACCGCTACTCCAGATACGGCGACGACGTCCGACGATGGCATTCGTCGCCGCGACTTTCTCGATATCGCAGCTGTAAGCGCCGCCGGCATTGGCGGTCTTGCCGTGGTATTTCCCTTGGTAAGCCAGATGGCGCCGTCGAAGGATGTGCTCGCTGCGAGCTCGACGGAAGTCGATGTTTCGGCGATCGAGCCTGGTCAGGCGATCAAGGCGGTATTCCGCAAGCAGCCGCTTTTCGTGAAACGCCTGACGTCCGAAGAAATCGCCGCGGCCAACGCTACGCCGACCGGTTCACTGCGCGATCCGCAGAGTCTGGCCGAGCGGACTAAGGAAGGCCACGCCGACATCCTCGTCACCATGGGCGTTTGCACCCACCTTGGCTGTGTGCCGCTGGGCGCTGCCGAAGGTGAAGTGAAGGGCGAATTCGGCGGGTATTTCTGCCCCTGTCATGGTTCGCATTACGATACTGCCGGTCGCATCCGCAAAGGCCCGGCCCCCACCAACCTCGAAGTGCCGGAATACGAGTTCACCTCGGATACCGTCATCCAGGTCGGCTGAGCTAGAAGACGAGAGACAGACACATGAGCTTTCCCTGGGCACGCCAGTATGAACCGAAGAATGCGGTTACGAAGTTCCTCGACGAGAAGCTGCCGCTTCCGCGCTTGGTCTACAATGCCGTCGGGGCGGGCTACCCTGTTCCGCGTAACCTGAGCTACTTCTGGAATTTCGGTGTTCTCGCCGGGTTCTTCCTTATGGTGCAGATCGTCACCGGCGTTGTGCTGGCTATGCATTATGCGGCGAACGCGCAGGTCGCCTTCGCGACGACCGAGCATATCATGCGCGACGTCAACTGGGGCTGGCTAATGCGCTATGCCCACGCCAATGGCGCCAGCTTCTTCTTCATTGT
>CAYPGL010000032.1:10922-11399 GCA_964410035.1 uncultured Qipengyuania sp.
CTCCACGCGAAATGATCTGGCTGCTGGGCGTCGTCATCTTCCTCCTGATGATGGCCACCGCCTTCATGGGTTACGTGCTTCCATGGGGCCAGATGAGCTTCTGGGGTGCAAAGGTCATTACCGGCCTTTTCGGTGCGATCCCGCTGGTGGGTGAGCCGATCCAGATCTGGCTTCTCGGTGGCTTCGCCCCTGACAATGCCGCCCTAAATCGTTTCTTCTCACTGCACTTCCTGCTCCCCTTCGTAATCGCGGGCGTCGTGATCCTTCACATTTGGGCTCTACACATTCCGGGCTCTTCGAACCCGTCCGGTGTCGAAGTAAAGAGCGAGAGCGATACCTTACCTTTTCACCCGTATTACACGGCGAAGGATGGCTTCGGACTCGGCATCGCGCTGCTGGCCTATTTTGCGCTGGTCTTCTTCCTGCCCAACGCCCTCGGCCACCCGGACAATTACATCGAAGCGAACCCGCTTTCGA
>CAYPGL010000033.1:0-10561 GCA_964410035.1 uncultured Qipengyuania sp.
CTTCGACCACCTGACGGATACGTTCGCCCATGTCATAGCGCGCGACTTCGCGGGCATTGGTGCCGTCGAAGGCGATCCGGATCAGTGCCTGCGTCTTCAGTCCGGCCACGATCAGATCGCCGTCCATGCCCGAGAACTGGTCGCCGCCGTAGAAGATCATGTTGCCCGGCGCGATCACCGGGGTCCAGCTGATGACCGGCTTGGTGAACCCGTCGTCGGCCGAATGGTCCGGAATATCGCTGCCATCGTAATTGATGCCGTTGGAGCGGACGGGCCAGCCGTAATTCGCGCCGCGCTCGACGAGGTTGAGCTCGTCACCGCCCTGCGGGCCGTGTTCGATTTCCCACAGGCGTCCCTGATCGTCGAAATCCAAACTCAGGATGTTGCGCGTTCCGTAGGCCCAGATTTCGTCCGACGGGGTGCCCTCGCTGGCCAGCGGATTGCCGGCGGCGGCCGAACCGTCGAGATTGAGCCGTACGATGCTGCCGAGCGTGTTCGACGTGTCCTGCGCGGGGGTCTTCTTCTGCCGGTCGCCGCTGGAAACGAACATGTACTGTTCGTCAGGGCTGAAGACGATGCGATGCGAATAGTGGCCGCGCCCCGTCACCTTGGGTGTCTGGCGCCAGATCACGTCGAGGCCTTGGATGGTGCAGGCATCTGCCTCGGCGCAGACCAGTTGCCCGCGCCCGACGACTGCGCCACGCGTATCGCCGCTACCGGCTTCCGCCCAACTCAGGTAAATAGTCCGCTCCGCCGCCGTAGCGGAGCTTTCGGATGGCAGGAAAGCCACGTCGCCGAGGCCGCCCTGGCCGCCGTAATCGACCTGCGGCAAGCCGCTGACGGTGATCAGGCGCTCGTCCTGCGTATCGTAGATTTTCGCTGTGCCCGGCTTTTCGGTGATGAACAGCATCGAAGTGCCGGGAATGAAGGCCGAAGCCCACGGTTCGTCGAAGGTACCGTGTTCGGCGATTGCGAAATATCCGTCGAACGCGCCGGGCGATGGCGACGGAGTCGATACAGGATCGCCTCCATCAATGGTGGAAGACGAACCGCCGCAGCTTGCCGCCATCAGCAGCGGCGATAAGGTGGCGGCAAGGATCGGTATACGCTTCATGTTCGCTTCAACTCCCGAAAATGGACTTCGCGACGCCCCGCTCGTGGTGGGGGTGGACGAGGCCGGACGCGGCCCCTTGGCCGGGCCTGTAGTCGCCGCCGCCGTGGTTCTTTGCAAGCCCTGTCCCGGCGGCCTCGACGATTCGAAAAAGCTTTCGGCGGCACGACGTGCCACGCTGGAGCCGAGAATCCAGCGCCGCTGCGCCTGGGGACTGGCAGTGGTGGGTCCGGAGGAGATCGATCGGCTCAATATTTTCGGCGCGACCATGCTTGCCATGACATTGGCGACCCAGCGGGTGATCGAGGCGCTGAACTGCGAGCCGGTGGAGGTGCTGATCGACGGAAACCTCACCCCCGCCGGCCGCCGCAGTGAATGGCGCTGGCCAGCACGGGCGATCGTTGGGGGTGATGGCAAGGAGGCCTGCATCTCCGCCGCATCCATCCTCGCCAAGGAGTATCGTGACCGGTTGATGGTAGAAGCGGCTCTGAACCATCCCGACTACGGATGGGACCGGAACAAGGGCTACGGCTCGAAGGAACACATGGAAGCGCTGCGCGTCCACGGCCCGACACCGCTCCATCGCCGCAGCTTCGGGCCGGTGGCGCAGGCGGACTTGTTCGCCTGAGGTTCGCCCGATCAGGAGGGCTGGGGGTTAGGGATTTCGATGCGCTGGATGGCGCTTCGGCAATCGGGTCCGCCGACCAGCCAGACGCCATCGTCGGAAACCAGCTCTAGCGAGCATACGGGGCGTTCGTCTTCAGACAGCTCGGCCCAATCGCCAAGTGCGCTTTTCCTAGCGATGTCCAAGGCTCCGCCAAGCGTGCGCGCTTCGAAATAGATACTCTGGACGCTGTGGTCGGAACCGGAGTATTTGAGGCAATAACGCGGCATAAAGGGCTCTCCCGGCAGGTTTGGCGAGCCTTTTTGTTATTACCTGCGATTGGAATGTTCAGGGCAGAGGGTCGATCGGATAACCCACGTGCAAGCCAAGTTTATACCGCGCGCGGCATTACCTCAAGTTGCGGTCGTGTCGACTGCCCCGGGCCAAGCACGCTCCGCCGAATAGGTTCAAGAACCTCCGAAAGCCTTGGCGCGCAGCGTCTCGATATAAGCCTTGCCGAAGCTCTCGGCCGCGTCTTCACTCTTTGCCATTCCGCCTTCCTGCTCGTTCGCCGCCGAAAGCTCGTCGCGGCTGTTTACACGGGGAAAGGGTTCGGGCGGGACCGGTACTTCGAGAAAACGGCAGAGAGGTTTCCATCCGTCCTTCGGATGAAAAACGAGCAGACGATCCGAGGGCAGACTGGCGATGACGTCGGCATTCCGCTTCTCGAACCAGTCGGTCATGTACACCCGGTCGTGGATATCACCTTCGTCGAAATGGTCGAATATCGCGCCCTTCATCATGGCGCCCATGGGCGTGCCGACAAGATGCGCCTGCATCGCATCGGAGAAAATCGTGTCGCTAACCGATTCGAACCAGCTGCCCGCATCGCGTGTGGTCAGCACCACTTTCGCGTCCGGGTAATATTCCGCCAGTTCGCGCCAGTACGAAGCAGAGGGATAATCGACCGTAGAACGGAACCCGCAGAAGATTTCGTCCCAGTCGGGTCTGCCCTCGATCGCATCCAGCCACAGCGGAACCTGTCGGCGGACATCTGCGAAGAGTTCCGCCATGTGAAAACACGGACCCATTCCGATATGTTCGAGTGCGAACTTCATCGTGAAGGTCGCTGTGCGCCCAACGCCTGCGCCGATTACTTTCAATGCCATGCCAGCCTCCCACCAGAGGCGACCCCGCGCGAAGCCTAGCACAGGGGCAGAAATTCGGAATGGGAAATGAGTCCATTGAGCCACACCCCACCATCTGGAGCCTGCGCGAAGCAGGCGGACTCAACATCTGGTGGGGGACTCGTTTCGTTCTCGCAGGGTTACCACCATCTTTAGAGAGCGTGTCTAAACAACTGACTTGACCCGGAATCCATTTAGACTCACCCTGTGGATAACTTCAGACGGGGGTATCGGAATGGCGGTCCTTGAGACCACGAAACCGCGCGCCAAGGCGCCGGCAAGACAGAAGCAGTTTTCGGTGGAATTGCCCCTTGGGCAGATTCTTGATGGCGACTGCGTGGAAGCCATGCGCTCGATCCCGAGTGGCTCAATCGATCTCGTTTTCGCCGACCCGCCGTACAACCTCCAGCTCGGCGGCGATCTCAACCGGCCTGACGGCAGCCATGTTGATGCGGTGACAGATCACTGGGACCAGTTCGACAGCTTCAAGATCTATGATGATTTCACGCGTGACTGGCTGACCGAGGCGAAACGCATCCTCAAGCCCGATGGCGCGCTGTGGGTGATCGGCAGCTATCACAACATCTACCGCGTCGGCGCGATACTGCAGGACCTGGGCTTCTGGATCCTCAACGACATCGTCTGGCGCAAGTCCAACCCCATGCCCAATTTCCGCGGCACCCGCTTCACTAATGCCCATGAAACGCTGCTGTGGTGTTCGCAGGGCGAGAAGGCGAAATACCACTTCAATTACCGCGCGATGAAGACCCTGAACGACGAACTTCAGATGCGCAGCGACTGGGTCCTGCCGATCTGCAACGGGACGGAACGTTTGAAAGAAGGCGGGCACAAGGTCCACCCGACGCAGAAACCCGAAGCGCTGCTCTACCGCGTGCTGCTGTCGACTACGGAGCGGGGCGACGTGGTGCTTGATCCCTTTTTCGGCACGGGAACCACCGGCGCGGTGGCCAAGCGCCTTGGCCGCGAGTGGATCGGCTGCGAGCGGGAACACGTTTACCGCGACGCGGCGCTGAAGCGGATCGAGAAGGAACTGCCGCTCGACGAAAGCGCGCTCACCACCATGCAGGCGGGCCGCAGCGCTCCCAAGGTGGCTTTCGGCGCATTGGTGGAAAACGGCTTCATCGCTCCGGGGACACAAGTCTTCGACAAGAAACGCCGCTGGGCCGCGACAGTGCGCGCGGACGGCTCGCTGGCAATCGGCAAGCAGACCGGCAGCATCCACGGACTCGGCAAGGACCTGCAAGGTGCCCCCAGCTGCAACGGCTGGACCTTTTGGCATTACGAGGCAGGCGGCGAAGTGAAACCGATCGACGCTGCGCGGCAGCTGTATCTGCTGGCGGTGGAGGACTGAGGGAAGGGCAGGGTTCTCTGCGGGGCAAGAAGCTTCGCTTCGAATGCCGGCATGAGCCCGTCCGCTTACGGCTCTCAGTCAAACAATCTCGCTGCCGCTGGCGGTCCCCATCAATCAAAATCGTATACCTTCACTTCGGGGCCATTTACCGACCGTCTGGCCTCGGAGCTCGAAAGGCGCAAAGTAGGCCCTCCGCGAGCAGTGCTTCTTGAGTCACTCTTCCCGGAAGCTGCGATCGATCAAATCGAGCATTTGCAGGAGCTCGGAAAGTGCAACGGATGTGGTCGCCATCCGCGATGCGCTTGAGCGCGCAGGGCGGTCTATTGCGGTTGGGTCAGACGAACTCGACCGGCGTTCCAGTAGTCACGGCCTTGGCGAAAGCGGCGGCATCCCAGTTGGTTAGCCGCACGCAACCGTGGCTGGCGCGCTTGGCGACCATTTGTGGATCGGGCGATCCGTGAATGCCGTAACCTTCCTTGCCGAGATCGATCCACGTGCCGCCAACGGGGTTGTTGGGCCCGGGGGGAATGATGAACGTCTTGTCCGGCCCCCATTCCTGATCCTCCGGATCGAAGGTGTAATTCGGAGCGGGCGCGATCGCCGCCACTTCCATCTGCCCGTTGGGGCTGGGAAAATCCGAGCTGCCGATGGTCGCCGGATAGCTGACCACGACATTGCCCTCCTCGTCGAGCCCGACAACGGTGTTCTCGCCCTTCCGAACCTCGATCTTGGCGATGTCCGCATCGAGCGCCTTGTCGCCATGGCTGATAATGACCAGCTTGGTCCCAGACTCAGAAAAATCGGCATCGGGATTAAGTGCGGTGAGGAAATCCTGGTCCATGTGGAACCGCTCTGCCAGCATCTCCTTGGCATCTCGGTATCCCAGCTTTTCCTTTTCAGCCATTTCGGGAAATTCGTCTGGGATTTCGTAGAACTGGCGCGAGACGTCTTTTTCGGTGATCGTGTAGGTACGGAAGATGTCGCCTCCGTGGTTGTCCATGAGCGAGGCAAGTAACTCGCTGTCTATCCCGGTCCCGGCGGGAAGGCCGTTGGCCTCGCGATAATATTCGATCGCTCGCTCGGTATTGCCACCCAACCTTCCATCGATCACGCCCGGCGAGTGGCGGCTCTTGTCAAGCATGACCTGGACCGCAATCAGTTTCTTCGAACGATCGCCCAACATGGAGGAGGTGACGCTATCCGGGAGGGTCAGCGAGAACCGCCCTCCCTGCTGGCTGGCTTCCGACTGGCTAGCCGATTCCTCATCGTCGTAACCCTCTCGGTCGGTGAAATTTGCGGCGAACTCGTCTGCGCCTCCCGAAGGATCGGTGGAAGAACGGTCGCTTCGGGAATCGGTCTGGGCTGTGGCCGCGTCGTCGGCCTCCGCATTAGATGCGTCGCTGCAGGAAGCGAGAGCGAGGGTCGATGCGGCGAGCGATGCTAGCAGATTGTTTTTCATGCCCAATCAACGACGTCCCCTCCGCGGCGTTCCGATGCGGTTACCCGCCAGACTGCAATTGGGCCCCGATCTCCACCGTCGAGGAAGTTTGTGCGCGCCTAATCGAGCTTGGTGGGAAATGCGAGTTGAGACGTTTGCCAGAGAGAGGGCTTCTTATGTCTCGAAAACTAATCCGCAGACGCTAGGCCCTGGTTTCGATCCTGATACGCCTGACCTTGCCGAGAGCGTTGCATTCTTCCTACCCCTCCTTGAGGGAAACAGCGATTGACGACCCCTGATGCTTCGCTGTCTGGAATGATCACTCAGACGTCGTTAGCAGATGGTCCGCTTTGGGGTCACAAATGCAATTCCTGCCCGTTGCCTCACAATTTTCCCGGGGCTGTCCTACGTCATCGTTGCGCGCTAGGCAGAGGGAATGATCCGATTTCACCTCCTCTCCGAGCATGCCGTCAGTTCGCTGCTGCATCCGAAATTTTTGGGCCTCGGACCGTGTAACACCTGGTTCATGTCTCAGATACCTTGCGAGAAAGCTGAATGACCGACCGCATCTATATCCGGCCCATCGGCCTCGTTTCCGGACCGCAATCTGAACACGGCAATGCCATTCGGCTTGGCGGCGGGATGGTATATGCAAGCCGCTTTGCCGTGGTGTTGCGCCGCGATGGCCGGATCGTCGAGCGCTGGCTCGCTGCGCCCGACACGATCGGGGAGGTGCTGGGGCAACTTCCCGACGAGGTGGCAGCCGACGCGGAGGCGCAGTGGGCCAATCTCACGCTGGCGCATCCGGCGCTCGAGCTGGGGGAGCGCACCATCCGGCTCGACCAGCCGCAGGTGATGGGCATTCTCAACGTCACCCCTGACAGTTTCAGCGACGGGGGCGAGTTCATGGACAACCCCGATGTGCAGCGCGAACAGGCCGCGCGGATGCTCGAAGTGGGTGCGGCGATCATCGACGTGGGCGGCGAAAGCACCCGGCCCGGCGCGAAACCGGTGTGGGAAGGCGACGAAATCGAACGCGTCGTTCCGGCAATCGAGATGTGTGCCGCGATGGGGGGGGCGGTCAGCGTCGACACGCGCAAGGCGGCAGTGATGGAAGCCGCGTTGGGTGCCGGGGCGAGCCTGATCAACGACGTATCGGGCCTCACCTACGATCCGCGCTCTTCGGAGGTGGTTGCCAAGGCTGGTTGCCCGGTCATCCTGATGCACGCTCCCGGTAGCGGCGAGGATTTACACGAGGGCGGATACTATACGAATGTTGTGTTTGACGTCTTCGACGAGCTTCGCAAACGCCGCGATGCGGCGCTGAAAGCGGGGATCGAGGCGGGCCATATCCTGCTCGATCCGGGCATCGGCTTCGGCAAGAGTATCGCCGACAACCTCGCGCTCATCAATGCCCTGCCGCTGTTCCATGCGCTCGGCCATCCGCTGCTGCTCGGTGCGAGCCGCAAGCGAATGATCGGGGCCCTGTCCAACGAAGCGGGGGCAGACCAGCGGCTCGGCGGCAGTGTCGCGTTGTCGCTCAAGGGGATGGATGCGGGGGTCCAGCTGCACCGCGTCCACGATGTTCCCGAAACCGTCCAGGCGCGCAATATCTGGCGTGGGCTGCGCGATGCGGCGCTGACCGATTTCGGGGATCTGCCGGACTAACTTCCGGGTGAAGCGGCGCTTCCCGCCAGCAAGCCACCGTCGAGCGTGAGTTCGGCGCCGGTCATATAGGCACTTTCCGGAGCGGCGAGGTAGACGCATAGCGCGGCGACCTCTTCCACCGTGCCGAAGCGTTTAAGCGGTGTGTCCGCGACCAGCTGCGTGATCTTCGCCTCGCGATCTGGCCCTTCGCCCAGCATCGGCTCCCAGATCGGGGTGAGGATGGCCGCAGGGTGGACCGAGTTGCAGCGGATCTTCCAGCCCTGCTGCGCAGCATATAGCGCAACCGACTTGGTGTGATTGCGCATCGCGGCCTTGCTAGCGGCATAGGCCGCCGCGCCGGGTATGCCGACGAGGCCGGAGCGCGAGGACATGTTGATGATCGACCCTTCGCCCTTCGCCTTCATGGCGCGCAGGGCATAGCGACAGCCGAGGAAGCAGCCGTCGGTGTTGACCGCATGCACCCTGTGCCATTCGGCAAGGCTGGCGTTCTCGGGATCGTGGGCGGCGGGACCGTCCTCGAAGCCGGTGATTCCAGCGTTGTTGACCAGCACGTCGATGGCGGGGAAGCACTCGGTGAAAGCGGCCCAATCCGCCTCACTGGAGACATCCAGCTTCGCGAAGTCGCAGCCAATCGCTACGGCTGCTTTCCTGCCTTCGGCTTCGTCGATATCGGTCAGCACGACGTGCGCGCCCTCTTTGGCAAATGCGGCACAAACCGCCTTGCCGATGCCGCGCGCACCGCCGGTGACCACGCACCGCGAGTCTTTCAGTTTTTGCATATCGTAACTTTCGGGAGAATCAGGTGTGGCAGATCGGGCCGGAATGGGCCCCGGTAATGGATATCCGCCGGGGCGGTTGCCTTAGTTCACCTGACTTGCTCCTCGAATGCGTAGACGCATTTTGCCAAGCTCACGCCGCGTTGTCGATGCCCAGTTCGCTCAGCTTGCGATAGAGCGTCGAGCGGCCGATGCCGAGGCGGCGGGCGACTTCGGTCATCTTGCCGCGATAGTGTCCGATGGCGAGGCGGATGACGTCGGCCTCGATTTCCTCCAGCGGGCGGATATTGCCATCGTCTTCGTAGAGCAGCACGCCGAGGCCGCGCGCCTTGCTCTCGCCCCGGTCGGCATCGCCGAGCATTTCGGCAAGGTGCGGGAAGCTGTGGGCGGTGAGCGATTCCCGGCGTTCGTGGACGCAGGCGCGGAACAGCACGGTCTGCAGCTGGCCGACATTGCCCGGCCAGTCGTAGGCTTCAAGCAGCGACAGTCCGCTGTCCGCGATGGAATGGCGGCTCATGCCTTCCAATTCGCCGATCCCGGACAGGAAATAGCGTGTGAGGGCGGGGATGTCTCCGGCCCGCTCCCGTAGCGGAGGCATGACGATGCGGGTGGCGGAGAGTTTCTCATGGAGGGCAGCGGAAAACCGTCCGTCGTCGACCAGCCCATCGAGCGGCCTTCGCGACGCAGCGAGGATACGGACATCGATCCGGAAACCGTGTGCAGCGCCGGTCGGGCGGACAATCCCGCTGTTCAGCACTTCCGCCAGCCGGTATTGTACGTCGAGGGGCAGGGCATCGATCCCAGCAAGTAGGACCGTGCCCGTATCACAGGCGGCCAGAGCACCTTCCTGACGGTCAAACGCCCCGGCAATCGCACCTTTCTCATGGCCGAACAGGAGGGACTCGAGCGTAGTCTGCGGGAAGCCAGCGCAGTGCACGTGACGCATCGGCGCCTTCGCCCGCGTCGAGGAATGTTGAATCGCCTGCAGCAGCATCTGCTTGCCAGTGCCGCTTTCGCCCTCAATCAGGACGTGCCCATGGCCTCGTGCTGCTGTGGCAGCCTTGGCAAGGGCAGTTCGAAAATGGGTGTCCGTACCGACCATTGCGTCGAATTCGAGAATGGGAGAAAGCTTTTCCGAGAGCGGCTGCAGTTCGTCACGCGCCGCCGTGAACCGCGCGGTGCTGTCGAGCGCGACCAGCAATCTTTCGGGCGCGACCGGCTTGATGAGGTAATCATTGGCACCGGCGCGCATCGCTTCGACCGCGAGGAGGGGGGAAGAACTCGCCGTCAACATAAGCACCGCGATTTCCGGCCGTTCGGTCTTTACGGCGCGAATGAAATCGCAGGCGTGCGACCCAGCAACGCGGTTGTCTATAAGGACGGTATGAACTTCGAAGCCCTCGGCCGAGCGAAGCGCCTCCAGCGCCGCCTCGCAGCTTTCCATGACCAGTACCCGCCAGCCTTCGCGGCCGGCGAGCCCGGAAATGACCCGTGCCTGCGCGGGTTCGTCGTCGACCAGCATCAGCAGCCGTGCATCGTCTGTCGCCATCGCCTTAGAACTCCCGCTCGCGCAATGCCAATGGGCCATGCGCATCTCTGGCGAAAGCCTAGTGTGAAAGGAGTAAAGGCGTGATTAACCGCGTCTAGATTGCCTGGGACAGGTGTTGGCGTAGGGCGCAATGCCCTTGCCGCTGCCTAAAGGGCATTATAGACCCTCGCGGCAGTTACAATTCGAAACAGGATTTTACGCATATGGATTCCGCCAACGACATGAAGGCGCACAAACGAACCTACGGCTCTTTCATCGACATGCTGAAATGGGTCGTCCCGCTGCTGGCGGTGATCACGGCAGTCGTCGTCATACTGATCTCCAGCTGAGCACATTATGACCATGCGGATCGCGGTGCTCAAGGAGCGTGCGCCCGGTGAAGACCGGGTCGCCATCACGCCCGAAACGGTGAAGAAATTCGCCGCATTGGGCGCCACGGTCGCAGTCGAGGAAGGGGCAGGCATTACCGCTTCCATTCCCGACGAAGCCTACCGGGAAGCAGGGGCCGAGGTGGGCCCTGCGTTCAGGGCGGTCGAAGGGGCAGACATCGTGCTGGCGGTGCAGGCGCCCGACGTCATGGTGCTGGCCGGCGCGAAGCCGGGTGCCTGGGTCGCTGCGACATTCGATCCCTTTCGCGAAAAGGATCGGGTCGAGGCCTATGCCAAGGGCGGTTTCGAGGCGTTGAGCATGGAATTCATGCCGCGCATTACCCGCGCACAGAGCATGGATGTGCTTTCCAGCCAGTCGAACCTCGCCGGCTACAAGGCGGTGTTGACCGCTGCGAACGAGTATGGCCGCGCCTTTCCGATGATGATGACCGCCGCCGGTACGGTGCAGGCGGCCAAGGTTTTCGTGA
>CAYPGL010000033.1:10571-11222 GCA_964410035.1 uncultured Qipengyuania sp.
CGTGATGGGCGTGGGCGTTGCGGGGCTTCAGGCTATCGCCACCGCTAAGCGTCTGGGCGCGCAGGTAAGCGCGACGGACGTGCGCAGCGCCACGATGGAACAGATCCAGTCGCTCGGGGCGAAGCCGATCTTCGTCGAGAACGTGGCGGGTATCGAGGGCGAAGGTTCGGGCGGCTATGCCACCGAAATGAGCGAGGAATACCAGAAGGCGCAGGCCGAACTGGTTTCCAGCCACATAGCCAAGCAGGACATCGTCATCACCACCGCGCTTATCCCGGGGCGGTCCGCGCCGAAGCTGATTTCGGACGCGCAGATCGCCACGATGAAGCCGGGCAGCGTGATCTTCGACCTCGCCGTTGCGCAGGGCGGCAATGTCGAGGGATCGCAGTCGGACGAGGTGGTCGAGAAGCACAGCGTGAAGATCGTCGGCTATTCGAATACTGCCGGGCATCTCGCGGCCGACGCCTCTGCGCTCTTTGCGCGCAACCTATACAATTTTCTCTCGGCCTTCTGGGACAAGGAACAAGGGAGGCCCATGCTCGACGAGGAGATCGGTGGTGCCGTTCGTCTGACGCAGGGCGGGAAGGTCGTCAACGAACGCCTGACGGGAGCCGCTTAATGGACTTTATTTCGATCCTGTCGATTTTCGTG
>CAYPGL010000034.1:0-1198 GCA_964410035.1 uncultured Qipengyuania sp.
AGGTCCTTGGCAACTTCGCGGTATTAGGAGCCGATGATCGCCCAGTCTTCCTTCTTCCCTTCCTTCATTTCGCGGAACTTTGCACGTTCAGCCAGCGAATGGGCGAGGTTTTCGGGCTTGTTCATGACGTCTCTCCTGCTCGCATGCGATAGTAGCGACTGGCAATGCCCCGCGCAATTGGGCTAGGAGCAAGACAAATGGCCGTGCTGCCCTTCGCCCCGACGCCCTTCTTCGAGAACAAGAACCAGGCGTTCTGGAACCTCCAGCTGGCAGGCTGGGGCGGGACCGCGCTGCTGCGCGCGATGTCGGCGTTTGCCAATGGCCAGCCGCTCGAATTCTTTTTCGTCATCCTGATCGCCACAATCACCGGCTTCTCGATCAGCTTAATCCTGTCTGTAGGCTATGCCTATCTGATCCGGCAGAAACCGCTGGTCACATGGGGCGGAACCGCGGCGACCCTTGCGGTCGCGGTGGGCATCTATTCGTTCATCGACAGCTGGGTGCTCGGGCTAACCGGGTCTTCCGCCGAATCCGACTTCGTCCGCATCTTCATCGGCATCTACTTCTTCGATCTGACGCTGCTCGGCGCATGGTCGGCGCTCTATTACGCAATTAACTTCTTTCTTCAGGTCGAACAACAGGCCGACCGGCTGGAACGGCTCGAGGCGCAGGCGACCAGCGCGCAGCTCGCCATGCTGCGTTACCAGCTCAATCCACATTTTCTGTTCAACACGCTCAATTCGATCAGCACGCTGGTGCTGCTCAAGCAAACCGAACCCGCCAATGCGATGCTCACGCGCCTGTCCAGCTTCCTGCGGCACACGCTCGTCACCCAGCCGGGCGGCAAGGTAACCGTGGCGCAGGAGGTCGAGACGCTGCAGCTCTATCTCGAGATCGAGCGCATGCGGTTCGAAGAGCGCTTGCAGACCGAGTTCCGCGTCGAGGAAAATGCCGCCAAGGCGCAGGTACCCTCGATGCTGCTTCAGCCCTTGATCGAGAACGCAATTAAATACGGCGTCAGCCCACTGGAAGAGGGCGCGGAAATTTCACTGCTCGCCCAGATCGTGGGGCCGCGCCTGAGGATCACCGTCTCGGATACTGGACCCGGGGTCGATGTGGGCGGGGTCGCCGACGACCTTCCGGCAGTTATGGCCACGCACAAGCGACGCGATTCCACCGGCGTCGGCCTCGCCAACAT
>CAYPGL010000034.1:1208-11090 GCA_964410035.1 uncultured Qipengyuania sp.
CATCCGCGACCGCTTGGCGCAGGCCTATGGCGACGATCACCGCTTTGAAATCCGCTCGCCGGAAGGTGGCGGGTTTACCGTTCTGATCGAGCTTCCCCACGAATTCGCCGATGAGGTGGAGCCGTCTGCCGCAGTGTCCGCGACAGGTGACGGGAAACCGGCCAGCGCTTCAGCCGTTGCAACTGATCATTCCCCCCAAAAGGTAAGTACCGCCAAATGACTATCCGAACGATCCTCGTCGACGACGAGAAACTCGCTATCCAGGGCCTGCAGCTGCGGCTGGAGCCTTTCGAGGATGTCGAGGTGATCGAAACCTGCCAGAACGGCCGCGAGGCGATCCGCGCGATCAAGACACTTAAACCCGACCTCGTGTTCCTCGATATCCAGATGCCCGGCTTCGATGGCTTTTCTGTCGTCCAAGGGGTGATGGAGATTGATCCGCCGCTGTTCGTCTTCGTCACCGCCTTCCAGGAACACGCGATCCGAGCCTTCGAGGCGAATGCGGTCAATTACCTGATGAAGCCGGTCGACGAGGATAAGCTGGCAGACACGATCGAACGCGTGCGCCAGCGCCTAGCCGAAAAGAAGAGCAGCGACGAGGCCGACCGGCTGCGCGGCGTTTTGTCCGAAGTGGCGCCTGAGGCGGTGGGCGACATGGAAGGCGAGGAAACCGAATCGACGACCGGCGGCCGTTACGAGAAGCTCATCAACATCAAGGACCGCGGCCAGATCTTCCGTGTCGAGGTCGAAACGATTGAGCACATCGAGGCCGCGGGCGACTATATGTGCATCTACACTGGCGACAATTCGCTGATCCTGCGCGAGACCATGAAGGACCTCGAACGCCGTCTCGACCCGCGAACCTTCCAGCGCGTCCATCGCAGCACCATCGTCAATCTCGACCAAGTCCGCCAAGTGAAGCCGCACACCAATGGCGAATGCTTCCTCGTGCTCGACAGCGGGGCAGAGGTAAAGGTGAGCCGCTCCTATCGTGATGTCGTCGCGCGCTTCGTCCACTGATGCCTTTCCATCTCGACGGGTTCGACCTCGATAATTTCGTCCGCAACACGCTGGCCGAGGACCTCGGCGAGGGTCTTCCCGGAGGCGGCGAGGATGTCACCAGCGAGAGTGTAATCCCCGCCGATGCGCGCTTTTCAGGCGTAATGGACACCCGCGATGCGATCCATGTCGCCGGCCTGCCTGTCGCCGAGGCTTTCTTTCGCGCGCTCGATCCCGAAATGCAGATCGACATTCTCGTCGAGGAAGGCACAGCCCTCCCCGCAGGTACCGACCTGATGCGGCTCGAAGGCAATGCGCGCGCCATGCTCACCGCCGAGCGTAGCGCGCTCAACAGTGTCCAGCACCTGTCGGGAATCGCCACAATGGTCGCCGAATATGTGCGCGCCATGGACAATCCGGAGTGCACCCTGCTCGACACGCGCAAGACCATCCCTGGCCTGCGCCATCTCGAAAAATACGCCGTCCGGATGGGCGGCGGGGCGAACCACCGCATGGGCCTGTGGGACGCGGCGATGATCAAGGACAATCACGTGCTCGTCGCAGGGAGCGTGGGCGAAGCGGTGCGCCGCGCTGTCGAAGCGGGAGTGAAGGACATCATCTGCGAGGTGGACCGGATTGACCAGATCGAGCCCGCGCTGTCTGCCGGGGCAACGCGGCTGCTGCTGGACAATATGGACCCGCCGACCCTTCGCGGAGCCGTGGCGCTTGTAGCAGGGCGGGTCCCCACCGAAGCCAGCGGCGGGATCAACCTCGATACGATCTGCGAAAACGCGGCGACGGGGGTGAATTACGTTTCCGTCGGCAGGCTCACGCAAAGCGCGCCTGCGGTAGACATCGGTCTGGACTTTACCCCGCTCTGATTTTCGCGCAGACCCCTTGGCAATTAAGGATTAATTCTGGTTCATGACCGCAAGAGACTGCGGCGCTCCTGGTGGCCGTCGCTGGGGTCGCCCACGGCGCTGGTCGCCCGAATTCTGCTGCTTCCGCGAAGGCGAGCGCCGCCCTGCGCAACAGTGTTCGGGGCGCGAGGAGCGCTTCGGCTTCACGGTCCACGGGCTCTGGCCCGAAAGCGGGGCGCAGCTGGTCTCAGTGGTGCCGCCGTACCTCGGTCGATCGGGCCGCGCTGCGCAGTAACCTCTGCATCAGCCCGGATGCTCAGTTGGTTGGGCGCCAGTGGGTTAAGCACGGCACCTGCATGACGCGCCGCACGGAAATCTATCTCAAGGTGACGCGCATCTTTTTGGTCGTCATGGCTGGGCCAGCCACCGAAGAACACTTTGAAAACGCTAAACGGGGAATGGCAGCTATGGTGTCGTTAGCGGCCAGCCCGCTTACGCCGCTCCCGGAAGAATGCGCGCAGCATCTCCGCCGCTTTAGCCTCCCCAATCCCCGCATAAACCGCGGGCCGGTGCAGGCATTGCTCCTGTTCGAATACTCGCGCGCCGTGTTCGACCGCGCCGCCCTTGGGATCGCTCGCGGCGTAATAGACCTTCGCCAGCCGGGCGTGGACGATGGCGCCCGCGCACATGGCGCAGGGCTCGAGCGTGACCCACAGTTCGCATGTCGTGAGGCGTTCCTGCCCCAGCGCCTCCGCCGCGCGGCGAATCGCCAGTATCTCCGCATGGGCGGTCGGATCGCAGGTCTCTCGCGGCGCATTGTGTGCCTCGGCGATCACTTCGCCGCCCCGCGTGATCACCGCTCCTACTGGCACTTCGCCCGCCGCTGCCGAGGCTTCGGCCAGTTCGAACGCGCGTCTCATCGGTTGCGGAAGGGTCCAGCCTGTCATACCAGCGCCTCGCTACCCCCCGGTTCGCGCCCGCGCAACGTGCTTGACGATTCGCACCCTCGCCGCTATGCGCGCCGCTTTCCGGGATAAATGAGGCCCCAGCCCGCATTCGCGGCCAAGGGAACTCGCCCAGCCATTCGAACGAGAGACAAATCCATGTCGCGCATTTGCGAACTCACCGGCAAGGGCCGCCAGGTCGGTCACAATGTGAGCCACGCCAACAACAAGACCAAGCGGGTCTTCCTGCCGAACCTGCAGAAGGTTACGCTCATGAGCGAGAAGCTGGATCGCAGCTTCAAGTTCCGCGTATCGACGCAGGGCCTGCGTTCGGTCGAGCATAATGGCGGTCTCGACAACTGGCTCCTGAAGACCAGCGACGAAAAACTTTCGGCTGGCGCGCTGAAGGTGAAGCGCGAGCTCAAGAAGGCTGCCGCCGCCTCTTAAGGTAAGCGGCGCTTCGGCGCTTTCCCAATCGATTACGCAAAGGCGTGCGGGTTCACCTGCGCGCCTTTTTCCGTGTCCGGCCTGCGCGCCGATCCCAGGTCAGCCTGAGCAGTAGGGTGCGCTGGTAGCTGGAGAAATTATCGTCCGAGATTAGCCAGAAATCCCACCGTTCTTGGCCTTGGTCGATCACGGTGAGCCCTTCGAAATTCTCGCTCGGCAGCGGGTCCGCTATCCGAGCGATGACCTTACTAGGCAGCACTTCGTCCTCCGCAATACCCGCGGGATCGGCAATGGCGATCAGTACCGGGAAGTGCGGCGGCAGGCCGAGGCGGAATCCGCGCAGTAGCACGGCGATCCGTCCGTCGGGCAGGAGCGCGGCATCGGAGGGGCGGAACCCGTCGCGCGCCTGGAACCGGAAGCGCAAAGGTTTGGAGCCCTCCGTGGGATCTTCGGGGAACAGCAACGCTTCGTGCAGTCCGCCCTCCAGCGGATATTCCTTGATCGCGATGAATTCGCCGCTGCGCAATCGCACTAGCGACTCGGGGCCGGCATTGCCCGGCCAGTCCTTCATCTCCTGCGGCCGGATGCTCGCACGTTGGCGCAATTGCTTGTCAAAGCGGGTGATCTCCTGCGCCCACTCCATCGCCGCCCAGACGCGTCCCGTTTCGGGATCGCTGGTGAGGGCTTCCAGATCGACATGACTCTTTTCGACGCGCCAGAAATTCAGGAACTCGTCGACTTCGGGCGGCTCTTTCCACAGGTCCGGACGCGGCAGGTACATTAGCCGGCCGCGGTCGTTGGCAGCCAGAAAATCGTCCGGACCGCGGGTGATGAGCGCGGAATAGCCGCCGAAATGATCATTCTCGCTCTCCAGAACCCACGCCCCCGCCAGCACCAACGGCCCGGCGCGCAGACGTTTGGTGTCGAGACGCTCGATAGTGACCGGGGAATCGAAATCGGGTGGGGGCGGTTCGCTGCGCACGAAGGTGCCGGGAGCGAGGCCGAGGGCGACCAGTCCGGCAAGAAGTTTCCGCTTCACGCGCATGGCTGTGGGGCAGCTAGCCTGTCGCTGGGCTGAGCGAAAGGCGTCAGGGCATCGGCGGCAGGAAGAGCAGCGGGTCGAGTCGCAGGTTCCGCCACGCGAGGCTCCAGTGGAGGTGAGGCCCCGTCGCGCGGCCCGACGAGCCGATCCGGCCCAGCGGTTGGCCCTGCTTCACCGTCTGTCCGTCCCGCACGAAGAGTTCGGACGAATGCAGGAAGGCGCTGTTGAGGCCCTGCCCGTGGTCGATGATGAGCAGCTGCCCTTCGAGGCTGAAATCGGGTTCAGCCAGCACCACGATGCCGTCGGCGGGAGCGACATAGGCCGTTCCTGCGCCGCCCGCGATATCTAGGCCGGAGTGATAGCTGCCCGGTTCGCCGCGATAAATACGCTGCGAACCGAACCGGCCCGAGATGCGCCCGGTCACCGGCCAGACCATGTCCTGCCGCCAGCCCTCGGCCGGCGTTTCCGCCTGCCGCGCGTTCCAGATCGCCTCGAGTTCGGGGCGGCGGCGCGCGAGGAAGGCTTTCGAAGAGGATGAGGGTCGCTTGGCGACATTGACCCGCTCGATGTCCCAGTCGCGCGGCGAAATGGCGATGGGGCTCTCGATCATCCTGCCATCGGCTAGCCTGGCGACGAGCGTCTCGCTCGGCCCTGCATCGCGGTCGAATGCAGCGAAGAAATTTCCATGCTCGTCGAAGGCAAGCTCGGTCTCGCCCAGTGTCGCGCTTTCAGTCCCGCCGGGAACCGTGCCGCGAATCCAGCCGCCCTGCGTCAACTCGCCCTCGAAGGAAAACACCGCAGGACGCGAAGGGGCGGGCGCACGTGTCGGAACAGGTGCCGGAGCAGCAGCGCGCACCGGCTGCGCGACCTCTCTGGGAGTTGCAGGCTCGACCGACACCGGCCGCGAGGGTGCGGCACAGGCTGAAACGGCGAGGAGAAAAAGCGGCGCGACCCGGTGTAATCTCAAGGCTTCAACCGCTCCGTTGCTAGCTGGGGCGTGGCATAGGCTTCCTGGTGCTCAACTGACCAGTAGCGCAATTCCTCCAGCGGGATCGGCACTCCGCTTGCGGCGCAAAACACGTGATTGCCTGCGCGCAGCACGCGAAAGCCGTTTGGTCCGTATTGCAGCTTGGCCTCGCCCGAAGCGGGGCCCGAATTCTTGTTCATCAGCATGGGAAGCTCTCTAGCAGGCCGTGTCTATCCGAACAAATCGTCCTGTCCGGGCGGTGTTCCCTTCTTCGCAGACTTGGGCCGTGACGCTGGTGAGGCTGGTGGTGGGGGCGCATCCCCGGTCGAGACGGCAAGGTCGCCGTCGCGGAACTTGAGCGTCAGCGCCGCCTCCTTCGCCGCCTCGGCGCGGTCGGTCAGCGTCCGCCCGTCGGAGCCGGTAACCCGCACATAGCCGCGCTTCAGTACCGTATCGGGATCGAGCGAGCGAATTACCCGCTCCAGCGCAGCCAGCCGCTCGCGCCCCTCCGCAATCGGTCTGCGCACCACCGCAGGCGACAGGCGCACGCGTGCGAGCGAAAGCTGCGCCTCGCGCAAACCGCGCGTCAGCTGGGCCGGCGCAAGCCGCAGATTGCCAAGCTTCTCGCGCCCCTGGCCTGCGCGGTCCTGCAGGCCGCGCCGCAGTCGCTCGGCCAGTTCGTCGAGCTTTTGCGCCTGCGGTTGCAGTAACGCCTCGGGCGAAGGCAGCCGCTCGGCGCGCGCATCCAGCCGCTCGCGGCCCAATTGCACCGGGCGCAGGATCGCGCGTTTCTTGCGCGCACCATAATCGGCGAGGGCGGCGACAAGCTCGGCACGGACGGGCACCGCGATTTCGGCAGCGGCAGTCGGCGTGGGCGCACGGCGATCCGCGGCGAAATCGGCCAGCGTGGTGTCGGTTTCGTGCCCCACCGCGCTGATCGTGGGGATAGAGCATTCGGCAATGGCGCGGACCACCACTTCCTCGTTGAAGCTCCAAAGATCCTCGATCGAGCCGCCGCCGCGCGCCAGGATCACCAGGTCGGGGCGGTCGGGATGATCTTGCGCCATGGCGGAGAAGCCGCGCACTGCGCCCGCCAGATGGTCGGCAGCGCCCTGCCCCTGCACCAGTACCGGCCAGACGATTACCCGGCACGGAAAGCGATCCGCCAGTCGGTGCAGGATATCGCGGATCACGGCGCCCGTGGGCGAGGTGACCACACCGATGGTGCGCGGCAGGAAGGGCAGCGCCCGCTTGCGGCTCTCGTCGAACAGTCCTTCCGCCTGCAGCCGCGCCTTGGTTTTTTCGAGAAGCGCCAGCAGCGCTCCCTCCCCCGCCAGTTCCATGCGCTCGATCACGATCTGATATTTGGAACGGCCCGGATATGTCGTGATCTTGCCGCTGGCGACCACTTCCAGTCCGTCTTCCGGGCGGAAGGGCAGGCGGCCGGCATTGCCCTTCCACATCACGGCATCGATCACCGCCTGCTCGTCCTTCAGGCAGGCGTAGAGATGGCCCGATGCCGCGCGCTTTACGCCCGACAGTTCGCCACGCAGTCGCACGAAGCCGAAGCGATCCTCCACCGTCCGCTTGAGCATTTGGGAGATTTCGCTCACCGACAGCGGCTCGGCGTTGTCGCCAGGGCGGGGCTTCGCTACCAGTCCGTCATTGTCTCTATTCGGTGGGAAATTTGCGGCCATGAATATCCTCTTGCTCGGCGGCGGCGGCCGTGAACATGCGCTTTGCTGGAAACTGGCGCAATCGCCGCGCTGCGACAAGCTGTGGGCGAGCCCCGGCAATCCCGGCATGGCAGAATGCGCCGAATGTGTTGCGTTCGATAGCAGCGATCATGGTGTAGTGGTCAAGTTCTGCGAGGATAACGCCATCAGCCTGGTGGTGATCGGCCCCGAAGGCCCTCTGGTCGAAGGCTTGGCGGACAGCTTGGAGGAGGCGGGCATCCTCAGCTTCGGCCCATCGAAGGCGGCGGCACAGCTGGAAGGCAGCAAGGGCTTCACCAAGGATCTCTGCGCGCGCGCCAACATCCCCACGGCCCGTTTCGAACGCTGCACCTCGCTGGAGGCGGCATGGGGAGCGCTGAAGAAATTCGATCCACCCTTCGTGCTCAAGGCCGACGGGCTGGCCGCAGGCAAGGGCGTAGTCATCGCCGAATCTCGCGACGAAGCGCAGCATGCCCTATCGGAGATGTTCGACGGCCGCTTCGGCAGCGCAGGCTCCGAGGTCGTGATCGAGCAGTTTCTAAGCGGCGAGGAGGCGAGCTTCTTCGCGCTGACCGACGGCGAGGCTATTGTCCCGCTCGCCAGCGCGCAGGACCACAAGCGCGTGGGCGACGGCGACGAGGGTCCGAACACCGGCGGTATGGGTGCCTATTCACCCGCGCCTGTCCTCACCGAGGCCCTGCGCGACCAGGCGATGCGCGAGATCATCGAACCCACCGTGCGCACCATGCGCGAGGAAGGCATGCCCTATTCGGGCGTGCTCTACGCCGGGCTGATGCTGACCAAGACCGGCCCGCAGCTGATCGAATACAATGTGCGGTTCGGTGATCCCGAATGCCAGGTGCTGATGATGCGGCTGGAAAGCGACCTCGTGGAACTCATGCTGGCTTGCGCGGAGCGGCGGCTAGGCGAGATCGAGGCACCGAAGATGAGCGACGATTTTGCGCTTACCGTAGTGATGGCGGCGAAAGGCTATCCCGGCACGCCGAAGAAGGGCGGCAAGATCGATCTGGGCGAGGCCGAGGCAAATGGTGCCAAGGTCTTCCACGCGGGGACAAAGCTAGAAGGCGGCCAGCTGGTCGCTAGTGGCGGCCGCGTGCTTAACGTGACCGCGAGCGGTTCAAGCGCCACCGAGGCGCAGAAACGCGCCTACGAAGCGGTCGACGCCATCGACTTCAAGAACGGCTTCTGCCGCCGCGACATCGGCCAGAGAGAAGTGCGGCGGGAGCGGGGATAATTCAGTCATCCCGTGTTCGATAATATTTCCCCGCAAGTCTGGATCGTCTTCGCTCTGGCAAAACGGCTTTGGCATTGGAGATCGATCCACACGACTATTTCGCTTTGCGGATGCGAGCCGATGTCTTTTCGAAAATCGGAAAGCACGATTTCGCGCGCAATGACGATGATCGATCAATCGCAACTGGTGCAGCGAGACGACAAGTCGATATCGTAACCCGATGATTGGTCGAGAAACTACCCCAGCTTTTCGGCGACCAGCGACTTCAGATCCTTCTCGCTGCGCGCGCCGATGTGACTTATGATCTCGCCTGCGCAGATCGCGCCCATGCGCAGGCAGGTCTCGAGATCCTCGCCGCGAGTATGACCGGTAAGGAAGCCGGCGGCGAAAAGATCGCCCGCACCGGTGGTGTCGACCACCTTGGCAATCGGCTCGGCGGGGACTTCGGCCCGCTCGCCATTGGCGATGGCCACTGCCCCCTTAGCGCTGCGGGTGGCGACGAGGGTAGGAACCTTGTCCTTCAGCGCATCGAGACCGGCTTCGAAGTCTGGTTTGTCGGTTAGCGTCGCGAGTTCGTGTTCGTTGACGAAGAGGATGTCGATCTTGCCCTCTTCGATCAGCGCGCGGAAATCGTCGCCGTGGCGCTCGATGACGAAGCTCTCGCTCGCGGTGAAGGCGACCTTGCGGCCTGCCCCTCGCGAGACGTCGATTGCGCGGCGCATGGCGCTGCGGGGTTCTTCGGGGTCCCACAGATAGCCTTCGAGATAGAGGACACCGGCGCTGGCGATCAGCTCTTCGTCGAGCGCAGCGGCTGGGAGGAATTGGGAAGCACCGAGAAAGGTGTTCATCGTCCGCTCGCCATCGGGCGTCACGAAAATCAGGCAGCGCGCAGTCGGCGGATCGCCCTCGCGGGGTTGCGTATCGAAATCGATACCCACCGCGCGGATGTCGTGCGCGAATATATCGCCCAGCTGGTCCTTCGCGACTTGGCCGACGAAGGCGCACTGCGAACCAAGCGCCGCCATTCCGGCGAGCGTGTTCGCAGCCGAACCGCCGGAGATTTCCGTGGCGCGACCCATCGCGTCGTAAAGCTCCTGCGCGCGCGCCGTATCGACCAGCGTCATTCCGCCCTTGGCGAGGCCGAGCTCTTCGATCAGCTGGTCTTCGCAGGGGGCCATTACGTCGACGATGGCATTGCCGATCGCGACGACGTCGTAACGGGGGTCGGTCATGTATACTCCGGGAGGTAAGCAAAACGGGTAATGTGTCGGGCGCGGTTAGCGGTTCGTCGCACAAAGGCCAAGGGCGGCGTTGACTTGTCGGCGTGCACCGGCGATTCGAGCTGGCAAGATGACTTCGCTACCGCGCGCCCTTGCCCTGTCCTTCAGCCAGTTGGGCGATCCGGCGATGCTCAAGGTGCTGGGAAAGAGCCTGCTGATCACGCTGGCGATTTTCCTCCTCCTCGGGTGGGGCCTGAGCTTCGGATTCGAAGCGGCGCTGGAATGGGCCGGGCTTGAAGAGGGGAGCGATGCCGGAACGCTGCTGGCCGTCCTCGCCACTCTGATCGGCGCGTGGCTGCTGTTCCGTTTCGTCGCCCTGTTCGTACTGCAATTCTTTGCGGAGGAAGTGGTCCGGGCGGTCGAGGCGAGGCAC
>CAYPGL010000035.1:0-11023 GCA_964410035.1 uncultured Qipengyuania sp.
CCGTGTTCACTCCCCTGGATGCCGTGGTGCATTCCTTCGCCGACAACGCCCACTGGTGCATCGCGGCGCGCCGCGAGTACGCCGGTCGCCACGATTTCACCCGCGACGGTGGTCCGCCCCGGTGAGACGACAGTGATTGCGGGTGCTTGGGCGCCGGTATCTGCAGCCTCCTCTTCGGCACCAGCCGTGAGCAGAAGATAGGCAGCAACGATGGCTGCGAGCACGACCAAGGCGATCACGATGTAGAGGCGCTTGCGGCTACGGCCGAGGCGCTCTTCAATTACGGTTTCGCCATCCAGCGAAACGTTAACCGCCTCCCCCTTTTGGGCCATGATCTCGGATTCATACGTCATTCTTGGTGCCCCGTCTGGCAACGACTTCGATTGTTCGGTGTATTAGTTAGGTAAACCACAAAGCGCAAGTCTGCGATTTTCCTAGTAATGCACGCCTTGAAGCGGGGCAATCTTTCACTCGACCGGAGTAGCAGTTGGATGGACGAATGACGCGTTATCGTGCTTTCGGGCCTCGTGGGTCATGAAAAAGGGCGGCGCAGCCATCGCTGCACCGCCCAATTTATCGAATCTAGTTTCGCGTTACTTACCGCACGCGGCCTCGCTGGACGAGGTTGGCGATGGCGAGCAGTACGATGGCGCCGACGATCGCGATGATGAAACCGGTCAGGTTAAAGCTCTGTATGGTCCCCTCGATCCCGAACACGGCACCGGCAAGGAAGTTGCCGATCAGCGCGCCTACGATACCGACGATGATGTTCCAGAAAATGCCCATCGAGGCATCGCGGTTCATCACAAGACTTGCGAGCCAGCCGGCCACGCCGCCGACGATAATTGCGATAATCCAACCCATTGCAAAACCTCCTGTTATACTCCCATCCGACCCTATGCCCCCAAAACGGCCAGCATAAGCGGCGGTTCCCCTTCTGCATGGGGATAGGAAGTCAGCGGATTCAGGAGGTTTTGGTTCCCGCCAAGGGCGAGCCCATCCGTATCAGTACTTGAACTGGCGCTCGTACAGATCGCGATAGTGCTGGATTCGGGTGACGCGTAGCCCCTGCATGCCCGAACGGTCGACTGCGCGCTGCCAGGATGCGAACTCTTCCAGAGTCAACCCGTAGCGCTCAAGCACTTCGTCGATGGTCAGGAGGCCTCCATTGACTGCTGCAACGACTTCCGCCTTCCGGCGCACGACCCAGCGCTTCGTCGAGGGCGACGGCAAGTCCTTCAGGGTCAGCGGCTCGCCGAGCGGGCCAATCACCTGTGCAGGGCGGATGTCCTGATTTTCGATCATCTATTTCTCTCGGTCGCCTTGCACCGCACCACTTGCGGCTCGGCCCTGACCTAACGCCTCCGATTTGCCATGCGCTAAACCGTTTTGGTTAACGGCCCGTTTACTTTCTCCATCTTTTTCGCGGCGGGCTTCGCCGAAGGCCTCGAAGCCTCCGCTTTCACCCCTGGAGAGTTCTTCGCGCAGTTCGCGAGTCGCGGATAATTTCGCGACCAGTTCCGTCCAGCGAAACTGGTGCAAAACCTCGCGTTCGCGAGATTCCCCGACGGTTTTCTTGTTGATTTGCCCCTCAAACATGCATTCCTTGATAGAGTTACATGGTAAAGGGTGTGTGAATCATGTTTTACCGCGTCATCCGGGAAGTACTGGAGACGAGACGCCAGGACGTGTATGGGCCCGGCATGCCCGAATCCCGCCTCCTCGACCCGGCCAGCTCTGCCGGGCTGTTCAACCTTGAAAAGCCTGCGTCCGAAAGCCGGATCGTGGTGGCGATGTCGGGCGGCGTGGACTCTTCTGTTGTCGCGGCGCTGGCAGCAAGAAGTGGCGCGGAAGTCATCGGCATTACTCTCCAGCTGTATGATTATGGCGCGGCGACGGGCCGCAAGGGCGCATGCTGCGCGGGCGACGACATCGCCGATGCTCGCGCCGTGGCCGACCGGCTCGGCATCGCGCATTACGTTTCGGACCATGAAAGTGCATTTCGCGAGGAAGTGGTCGAAACCTTCGCCGATGAATATCTGGCAGGGCGTACACCCGTCCCCTGCATACGCTGCAACATGGGGCCCAAGTTTACCGACCTTTTCGCCATGGCCCGCGAACTCGGTGCGGATTGTCTCGCCACGGGTCATTACGTCCAGCGGCTGAAGGGTCCCGCCGGCGCAGAACTTCACCGGGCAACCGATCCTGCGCGCGACCAGTCCTATTTCCTCTACGCAACGACCGAAGGCCAGCTCGATTACCTGCGCTTCCCGCTGGGTGGCTTGCCGAAGAGCGAAGTGCGCGAACTGGCCGAGGCAGCAGGCCTGCGCAATGCCGCCAAGCCCGACAGCCAGGACATCTGCTTCGTGCCCGACGGCGATTATGCGAAGATTGTCAAGAAGATACGCCCCGAAGGCGCGCGTCCGGGCGCGATCGTCCACGCCTCCACGGGCGAGGAACTGGGCGAACATCGCGGCGTGATCCACTACACCGTCGGCCAGCGGCGCGGCCTGGAGATCGGCGGCCAGCCCGAACCGCTATATGTCGTCGGCATCGACGCTGCCGAAGCGCAGGTGAAAGTCGGACCTAAGCACATGCTGGCGGTAAACGAGGCTAGTCTTGTCGAAACCAACCGCATCGGCCCGCTTCCCGATATCCAGCTGACAGCCAAGGTCCGCAGCCTCGCTAAGCCTGTACCGATCACTTTGGAGGGGCCGCTCGGCGGCGGAGTATCCACCACTATCCGGTTCGAAACGCCCGAATTTGGTGTCGCGCCAGGGCAGGCGGCAGTGATCTATGCCGGAGACCGCGTAATCGGGGGCGGCTGGATCGATTCGACTAGGGGCTGCGCGGCTTAGTCTTCCCATTTCTGCAGGACACAGCCGTAACCTTCGCGGTAGCTGGCGGTATCGGAGGCGATGAAAGGGATCGAGGCGGAAACGCTCCTCGTCGTTTCGTTCGCGCTCAGCGAAACAAGTTCCATGCCTTCCAGCTTGTCCTTGGCGCAATCTTCGAGGCTGCGACCGGCTACAAAACGGCACGAGCAGCCCACTCGCGCGGCATAGGCAGTCCCGGTTTCGCCCGTACGCGTCGCCGCTTCGCCATAGGCCAGCCATGCAGCACCGGCTGCGAGCAAGAGGACGAGGGCAAGCCAGAACCACCAGCGTGAAAAGAGAGAGCGTTTTTTCGCCATTGCGCGCATTATTTCCTCATGCGAGTGACGCGGGCATGTTCCCGCGGCCCGCCTCCCTTATCGCCCTTGTCCTTACCACCACAAGCCTTGCGGCATGCGGTGCGCCCGGCCCAGCCGAAGAGCCGCCGCTGAGCGAGCAAGCCCTAGCTGCAGTAACCGAAAATCCGGGCGCACCGACCAAAGCGCTGGCGCGCGAAGTCGACGATCTTTTCAGGATGGAAGGCCTTGGCGAAACGCGCGCGCTAATTGTGATGCACGATGGCGCCATTGCAGCCGAGCGTTACGGCGAAAGCTATGGCGAAGACACGCGCTTTGTCAGCTGGTCGATGGCCAAGACTGTCACCGCGCTGATGATCGGTCAACTGGTGGGCGACGGCTTGCTGCGGCTGGACCAGCCCGCCCCCGTCGCCCGCTGGCAGCGCAGCGGAGATCCGCGGGCCGACATCACCCTGCGTCATTTGCTGCAGATGCGCAGTGGGCTGGAGCACACTGAAGCGGGCGACCCGCCTTACGAAAGCAGCGAAGTGCGCATGCTCTTCCTCGATGGGCGGGATGACATGGCAGACTATGCCACCGCCCAGCCGCCCGAGGCCGAACCGGGCGAGAAGTTCGAATATTCGTCCAATACCACGGTGATCCTTGCCGACATCGCCGCGCGAGTGCTGTCCGATGCCGAGCATCCCGAAGCGCGGCGCCGTGCGGTGAGCGATTATCTGTCCGCGCGGCTGTTCGAGCCTCTTGGTGCCACTTCCATGGTTCCCGAATTCGACCGGGCAGGCACACTGATCGGTGGAAGCCTGATGCATGCGAGTGCGCGCGACTGGGCGAAATTGGGCGAACTGATGCGCCGCAAGGGATCACATAGGGGCGAACAGCTCGTTCCGCGCAGCTGGATTGCCGAGATGGTGAGGCCCAGCCCCCAATCCCCGCACTACGGGCTCCAGACCTGGCTCAACCGGCCCACGGGAGAGGGAGAACATCCCCTGTTCCCCGATCGTGCACCGCATTCGGCCTTCTCCATGATCGGGCATATGGGTCAATATGTGTTCGTTTCGCCCGAACAGGGGCTAACCGTGGTGCGCCTCGGCCACTCCAATGCCCCGGAGCGCAAAGCCATGCTGCAGCAACTGGCCGATATCGTGGAACTCTATCCCGCCGAGGGCAGATAGAAAATTCCTTCCACCACAGTTACGCAGCTCCCGCCCAGAATCGCCTTGTCGCCATCGCGGCGGCACCGTGCATAACCACCCCGCTCCGATGCCTGATAGGCGCTGAAGCTTTCGCGCCCCAGCCGCTCGGTCCAAAAATGGGTTAGGCAGGCATGGGCCGAACCGGTGAAGCTGTCTTCATCCACGCCGCCGCCCGGGACGAAGACGCGGCTGACTACGTCGGTATCACCGCCGGGCGCGGTGCAGATGAACTGGTCGTTCCCCAGCGCTCGCAGCCCGCGCAGATCCGGATCAAGTGCGCGCACTTCCTCTTCGCTTCCGTATAGATAGATCCCGTATCCTTCCGGATTGAGCCAGACTTCCTGAGGTTCCGGCCCCAGCAATTCCGCGGCCTCGTCCCATTCGCCCTTGCTGGTAGGAATGAGAGGGAGCGCGAGTTCGTAACCCGACTCGCTTCGGCGCACCTCGAGATTACCGGCCTTACGAGTTCGGAACGTGACTCGATCGCCCCCGTCACGCTTTAACAGGACATGCCCGCTCGCCAGCGTCGCATGGCCGCAAAGGCGCACTTCCTCAGTCGGCGTGAACCAGCGCAGCTCCCAATGGGTTTCGCCCGAATTGTCCTGCACGAGGAAAGCAGTCTCGGCGAACTTGTTTTCTTCGGCGATCGCCAAAAGGATGTCATCGTCGAGCCACGCATCAAGCGGCATTACTGCCGCCTGGTTGCCCGTGAAAGGCCGCGAGGCGAAGGCATCGACGTGGGCATAGGGCAGTTTCATCATTTCTCCGGGTCCAGCTTCGCGAACTCGTTTTCTTCGACGAGTGGGTTGTCGGGTTCATCCACATGGCCCTTGGGATCGATGTGAATCAACAGCTCCATGGCCGGGAAACGGCGGCACAAGTCTTCCTCGACGCGTTCGATGATATCGTGGGCCTGACCGACGGTCATGTTGCCGGGTAGGTCGACGTGGAACTGGACGAAATCGCGGTTGCCGCTGGTGCGGGTGCGCAGGTCGTGAAGATTCGACAGTTCCGGATGCTCGGCCGCCGCTTCGACGAAAACCAGCCGCTTTTCCTCGGGCCATTCGCGGTCCATCAGATCGTCGACCGCTTCGCCTGCCGCATGGAAGGCGCCCCAGCCGAGCCATGCAGCGATAGCGAGTCCGAACAGCGGGTCTGCAAGACCGAAACCGGCATACTGATCGAGCACCAGGGCCGCGATGACCGCGACGTTGAGCAGCAGGTCAGACTTGTAGTGGAGATGATCGGTCTGGATAGCGAGACTGCGTGTCCGGCGCATGACGTGCCGTTGCCAGCCAAGCAGCGCAATGGTGAGCACAATCGCGATGACAGAGACCGCAATCCCCTCGTCTGCGGCGGACGTCTGGCTGCCTTCGACCAATTGCGTAATCGCGCGTGCCGCGATGCCGAAGGCGGACAGAGCAATCAGCATGACCTGAAAAATTGCCGCCAGCGCTTCCGCCTTGCCGTGACCGAACCGGTGGTCTTCGTCTGCTGGCATGGCGGCGATCCATACCCCCGTAAGCGTGGCGATGCTCGCGACGAGGTCGAGCGCAGAATCGGCAAGGCTGCCAAGCATGGCGGTCGAGCCGGTGCGCCAACTCGCCCAGCCCTTCAGGACGACGAGGATAACTGCGACCGTGATCGAAGCGAGTGCTGCCGAGCGGGCGAGGCGAGCGCCGCTGTCACTCACGGATACAGCAGCGTGTTCGACCACGCCTCCCCCGGTCCCTTGCGAGTGAATTGCCTGCGGTCATGGAGACGGAAATCGCGATCCTGCCAGAATTCGATCGTGTGCGGGGTTAGCAGGAACCCGGTCCAGTGCGGGGGACGCGGGATATCGCCATCGGGATAGCGCTCTTCCAGTGCCTTCACCCTGTCGAGATAGTGCTGGCGGTCCGAAAGCGGGCGCGACTGGTCGCTTGCCGCCGAACCGATCTGCGAAGCCCGCGGCCGGGAATGGAAATAGCTGTCGGCCTGCTCGCCGCTCACTTCCTCAAGCGGACCCTCGATCCGGATCTGGCGGCGCAGGGATTTCCAGTGAAACAGCAGGGAAGCCTGCATATTGGCGCGAATTTCCTCGCCCTTCCGGCTTTCGGCATTGGTGTAGAACACGAAACCTCCGCCTTCGCCCCACTGGCTGCCGTGTCCCTTGAGGAGGACCATGCGTACTGACGGACGCCCTCCCGACGCAGCAGTCGCCAGCGCCATCGCGTTCGGATCGTTCGGCTCGGCCTCCTTGGCCTCGGCGAACCAGGCTTCGAACAAGGTGAAGGGGTCGGTGACCGGTATGGCGCTGTCGGCTTCGTTCATTGCGCGCTCCTATTGGGCGGAACACGTAGAGCACGGTCCGAAATGAAAAATACCCCAACGCCATTCTCCCCCGCAAGAGCAGGAACTTCGGCGGATTTCGGCGAGTTGAGCTTAGACATGATCGGCGTCTCTAACTCTGCTGGCAAATGGAGGAAAGGCTCTCTGCTTGCACGCGGGAAGCGTCGCAACTAGCTAACACACTATGGCAGACCCTTATTCCACTCTCGGCGTCACTCGAAGCGCGAGCGAAAAGGACATCAAAAGCGCCTATCGCAAGCTGGCGAAGGAGCTCCATCCCGATCGCAACAAGGACAATCCTAACGCGTCGGAACGCTTTTCCGACGTGACGAAGGCATACGACCTGCTGTCCGACAAGGACAAGCGCGCCCAGTTCGACCGGGGCGAGATCGATATGGAAGGCAATCCCGCCAATCCCTTTTCCGGAATGGGCGGCGGCGGTCGCGGCGGCTTCAATGGCGGTGCTGGCGGGCAGCGGGGCTTTCGTGCCGAGGATTTCCAGGGATTCGGTAATGAGCAGGTGGACCTTGGGGATATCTTCGAAGGTCTTTTCGGCGGCGGCCGCGCACGCGGCGCGGCCCGGCCCGGCGGCGATCCCTTTGGTGACAGGCGCCCCCCGCAGAAAGGTGCGGATATAGGCTATACGCTGCGCGTTCCCTTCATCGATGCCGCGACGCTCAAGGACCAGCGCATCACCCTCGCCGACGGCAAGACGATCGACCTGAAGCTGCCGAAGGGTCTCGAGGACGGCACGCAAATGCGGCTCAAGGGCAAGGGCCACCAAGGTCCCGGAGGAGCCGGCGACGGGCTGGTGACAATCAAGGTCGACAGGCATAATCTGTTCAAACGCGATGGCGACGCGGTGCGTTTCGACCTGCCCATCACGCTCGACGAGGCGGTAAATGGCGGCAAGGTTCGCGTTCCCACCGTCGACGGCCCGGTGATGATGACCATCAAGCCTGGTACCGATGGCGGCACGGTTTTGCGCTTGAAGGGCAAGGGTTTCAGCAAGAAGGATGGCAGTAGGGGTGACCAGCTGGTAACGCTGGAAATCCAGTTGCCCGACGATATTGGCGAACTTGCCAGCCGGCTCGACGGGTGGAAGGACGAGAGCGACCCGCGCAGCAAGCTCCAGGTGTAACCTGTCAGACGCCCATCTTCCCCCAGCCGAGGAACGCGAAGTCGTCTCGCTGTCGCCCGAGGCCCGGCGCAAGCAGGCACAGAACCTGCGCGGCCGGATCGAAGAAAAGGTGGGTCCGGGGACCCGCGCTTGGGACGTGGCCAAGCGGACACTGATCGGCACCTATAACGACGGGTTCATCCATGCCGGCAACCTCGCTTATCTGGCAATGCTGTCGATCTTCCCGTTCTTCATTCTCGGCGCGGCGGTCTTTTCCGCCATCGGCGAGGAAAGCGAGCGCGCAGCAACAATCAACGCAGTGCTCTTTGCGCTTCCTCCGGTAGTCGGCAATGTTATCGAACCTGTTGCGCGCGACGTGATTCAAGCACGCAGCGGCTGGCTACTTTGGGCAGGCGCGCTGGTGGCGCTTTGGACCGTGGGCAGCCTCGTTGAAACGATCCGGGACATCCTGCGCCGCGCATACGGGACCGAGGCAACCAAGGCCTTCTGGAAGTATCGTTTGTTTTCGACCGGCGTGATCCTCGGCGCGGTTCTGCTGCTGATGCTGAGCCTGATGGCTCAGTTCCTGATCGGGACGGCGCAAGAAGTGATCGAGGCGTATTTCCCGCAGCTGGTCGACCGCGTTGCCGACCTGCGCCTGTCGCGCATCGTGCCCACGCTGGGCCTGTTCGGTTCGCTCTATCTGATATTCTATACCCTTACCCCGTCGAATTATCGGCGCCATCGCTATCCCAAATGGCCGGGCGTCCTGTTCACCACGCTGTGGTGGATTCTCGTCACCACTGCCATGCCCGCAGTTCTCAGCCGGTTTTTTACATATAACCTCACCTATGGGGGTCTTGCCGGAGTCATGATCGCGCTGTTCTTTTTCTGGCTTGTCGGCTTAGGTGTGGTTATCGGCGCAGAGCTGAACGCCGCGCTTGCCGAGACGCCCGAGGAGGAGATGAACCTCGTGGGACAGGCGGACGAGCAGCGCCGTGCGCAACTCGCGCAGGAAATGCAGGAAGAGCAGGAAGGAAACGAGGAATGACCGGTCTGATGACGGGCAAACGTGGCCTCATCATGGGTCTCGCCAACGACAAGTCGCTGGCTTGGGGCATTGCCAAACAGCTGGCCGAACATGGTGCCGAAATGGCATTTTCCTACCAAGGCGAGGCGCTCAAGAAGCGCGTGGGGCCGCTGGCCGAGCAACTGGGGAGCGATTTCACCTTCGAATGCGACGTTTCCGATATGGACGCGCTCGACCGCGCTTTCGATACCCTCAAGCAAAGATGGGACACGATCGATTTCGTCGTTCACGCCATCGGCTTTTCCGACAAGAGCGAGCTGCGCGGCAAATATGTCGATACCAGCCTCGACAACTTTTTGATGACGATGAACATTTCGGCCTTTTCGCTGGTCGCGGTGGCCAAGCGCGCGCGTGAGATGATGCCGAATGGCGGCAGCATCCTCACGCTTACCTACTACGGCGCGGAAAAGGTCATCCCACATTACAACGTCATGGGCGTTGCCAAGGCGGCGCTGGAAACGAGCGTGAAGTACCTCGCCAACGATCTTGGCCCCGAAAACATCCGCGTCAACGCGATCAGCGCCGGACCAATCAAGACGCTGGCGGCGAGCGGGATCGGCGACTTCCGCTATATCCTCAAGTGGAACGAGCTCAACTCGCCCCTGCGCCGCAACGTCACGATCGAGGATGTCGGCGGCTCGGGCCTCTATTTCCTCTCCGGCCTCTCCAGCGGCGTGACCGGCGAAACACATCACGTCGATGCGGGCTATCACATCGTCGGTATGAAGCAGGAAGACGCGCCCGACATCGCGCTCGACAAGGGCTGAAGTGCGCGTCCTCGTCACTGGGGCGGCGGGCTTCATCGGCGCCGCAGTCGCCGAGCGGCTTTGTGCGCGCGGCGATACGGTGCTCGGGATCGACAGCCTCAACGATTATTACCAGGTCACGTTGAAGGAGAACCGTGTCGCGCATGTGCGTGAGCGCGCCGGCGAGCGGTTTTCTTTCCAGAAGGTCGACTTTTCGGACTGGGAAGCGCTGACCGCAGCGCTTGAGGGCGAACCCTTCGACCGCATTGTCCACCTAGGCGCGCAGGCAGGTGTGCGCTACAGCCTCGAGAACCCGCGTGCCTACGTCGAGGCGAACCTTATGGGGCATGTGAATCTGCTCGAGGTGGCTCGGCATCGCGGCGTTGCGCACATGGTCTATGCCAGCTCATCCTCGGTCTATGGCGGTAACGAGAAGCTGCCATTCGCTGTCGAGGACCGGGTGGACCATCCCGTCTCGCTCTATGCCGCGACCAAGCGCGCCGACGAATTGATGAGCGAAACCTACGCTCATCTCTATCGCGTGCCGCTAACAGGCCTCAGGTTCTTCACCGTCTACGGCCCCTGGGGCCGCCCAGATATGGCCTTATGGCTCTTCACAGATGCGATCCTGAACGG
This sequence comes from uncultured Qipengyuania sp., assembly GCA_964410035.1. Classification (GTDB taxonomy): domain Bacteria; phylum Pseudomonadota; class Alphaproteobacteria; order Sphingomonadales; family Sphingomonadaceae; genus Qipengyuania. Next base: position 10,307 of record CAYPGL010000035.1, read on the forward strand.
CCGGCCGATAAAGGTGTTCAATCAGGGCCAGATGTGGCGAGATTTCACATTCATCGACGACATCGTGAGCGGTGTGATTGCCTGCCTCGACACCCCTCCCGCCGATGACGGGGTGAAGAAAGCGGGCGGCAGCGTGAAGCCCCATGCGCTCTACAACATCGGCAACCACCGCAGCGAAAAGCTGACCCGCGTGATCGAGCTGATCGAGGAAGCTTGCGGCATGAAAGCAAAAGTCGAACTGCTTCCCATGCAACCGGGAGATGTCGAGAAGACCTATGCTGATATCGACGCTATCCAGCGCGACATCGGATACCAGCCGACTACCGCGATCGAGCAAGGAGTTCCGCGGTTCGTGAAGTGGTACCGCGATTATCACGATCTCTGAACTTCACGTCCTGCCCGACACGCATGTTCATAATACGTTCCGCCTTTCGGCATTAGAGAGGCGATATGTTTACCGGTGGATGCCAATGCGGCCGGTGCGATACGAAGGCGAAACAGCGCACCACGCGCTATGGCATTGCGCCTATCCCCGCGCATCTTCGGGTGCACCCGCCACGGCATGGAGGGCTATCGCCTCGGACAGTTGCCGGATTATGAGCGGCAAGGCGATACCCGACAATTCCTCCGGAGCATCCTGAAGGCATTTCTGCGGAACGGGTATGCGGGGCTTTCTGGTGCGGCTGACCTAGCCGCAAACCCTTGCGTAGAAAAGAT
>CAYPGL010000036.1:0-10828 GCA_964410035.1 uncultured Qipengyuania sp.
CCTCCGTGCTCTTTGCGGCGCTGATCGTCCTGGTCTCTCCTTTGCAGACCGTAACCGAAGAGATTGCCGCCCGGACGAGACCCAACCTGTTCGATCTTCTGGTAGCCTTGTTCTCTTCTATCGCGGGTTCCTACGCGATGATCCGCGGACGCGAAGGAACGATTGTCGGCGTTGCGATCGCTACCGCCCTGATGCCGCCGCTTGCTGTAGTGGGTTTCGGCCTAGCTACCTTGAACGGGACAGTCTTCTTCGGTGCGCTGGGTCTCTTCTTCACCAATTTTCTTGTCATCGCGCTCACCGCCACCATGATGGCGAGGCTCTATGGGTTTCGAACTACACTTTCCAGCCGGCAGGGCTGGTTCCAGAACTTCGGTATCTTTTCGATCTTCGTGGCCCTTGCCATCCCGCTAGGTCTCTCGCTGCGGCAAATTGCGTGGGAGGCTAACGCGCAGCGCATCGTCACGAACACGATACAGGCCGAATTCGGAGATCGCGCGCGAATCAGCGAGCATGCAATCGACTGGGATAGCGATCCGCTGAACATCACGGCGAAAGTACTTACCCCCGAATTCGATACCGACGCGAACGGAGATATCGATCGGCTCTTGCGCCGACGTCTCGGCGAAAACATCAAAGTGAGTATCGAGCAATTCCGCGTGGGGGCAGACCCCGGCGCCGCGGAGCAGGCCGAACTCGCCCGCGCGCGCGCGGCCGAGCAGGCCGCAGCCACCGAACGCCAGATCGCTGGCATGGTCGAGCGCATGGCGATGGCAGCGGGCGTCGATCGTGGAGATGTGCTGCTCGACCGCGAAACGCGCAGGATTTCAGCATCGGCCAAATCCTCTGCCCGGCCTGTCGCTGGCGGGCTACCGCCAGCTTGAGCGCCGCGTAGCTAACAAGACGCCCGGTTGGACCGTCCACCTGCGGCCTCCACCGCAAACGCTACCGCAGATCACTCTCGGCGAGGATGGTCCGACAGCCCAAGGCGCTCTCGCCGAAGCCCCGGTCACGTGGGCCGCACGGCGAATCGACCTGCCTCTCGTACTGAGAGGGCCGGAGGAAGAAGTAGAGGCTCTTGCGAGCAGGCTCACTGCCGCGCGAGTTGAGGTTTCGGACGTCGAAACGGGCCAAAGCGATAGTATTGAAATCGAATGGGCTGCCCTGCCGCAATAAGCTTGCGAGCGCTTTTGCTGCGCTTGCAGGGGGATGGTATCACTTGTAACGGCCCGGCGCAGAGAAGGAGTTTAGCCCCATGCGCATCGGTTGCCCCAAGGAAATCAAGAACCACGAATATCGCGTCGGCCTCACGCCGGAGAGTGCGAAGGAACTGATCGTCCAAGGCAACGAGGTCTGGATCGAGACGCAGGCCGGAAGCGGTATCGATGCAACCGACCAGCAATATATCGAGGCGGGCGCGAAGATCGTCGATACGCCCGATGAAATCTTTGCCGAATGCGAGATGATCGTGAAGGTAAAGGAACCGCAGGAAGTCGAGCGCAAGAAGCTGCGCGCAGGCCAGATCCTCTACACCTACCTTCATCTCGCGCCCGATGCCCCGCAGACGAAAGACCTCGTCGAGAGCGGCGTTACTGCCATTGCCTATGAAACTGTGACCGGTCCGCGCGGCCAGCTTCCGCTGCTCAAGCCCATGAGCCAGGTGGCCGGGCGCATGAGCGTTCAAGCAGGTGCGACTGCGCTGGAAAAGGCACATGGCGGGCGCGGGGTGCTTCTAGGCGGCGTCCCCGGCGTTATGCCAGGCAAGGTCGTCGTGATTGGTGGCGGCGTGGTCGGTTTCAATGCAGCGCAGATGGCAGCGGGACTGGGTGCGGATGTCACCATCCTCGACCGCGATCCCGATGTGCTCGAAAAGGTCGGCACTCATTTCGAAGCGCGCGCCGCAACGCGCTTTTCGAACCAGGCAAACCTTCACGACGCGGTCTGCGGTGCAGACCTTGTGATCGGTGCCGTGCTGATTCCCGGGGCTGCAGCACCCAAGCTGGTCACTCGCGAAATGCTAAAAGACATGCAGAAGGGCGCAGTACTGGTCGATGTAGCCATCGATCAGGGTGGTTGTTTCGAGACTTCGAAGCCCACCACACACGCCGACCCTACCTATGTGATCGACGATATCGTACATTATTGCGTTGCCAACATGCCGGGAGCGGTCGCGCGCACCAGCACTTATGCGCTCAACAATGTTACCTTGCCCCACGCCCTCCGCATTGCACGCATGGGCTGGAAGAAGGCATTGGCGAACGATCCGCACCTCGCGGAAGGATTGAACGTGCATGCCGGTGAGGTGACCTATGAAGCGGTCGCCCGCGAGCTGGGTTATGAATACCGCCCCGTTGCGGAAGTCCTGACGAACCAGAGTTAACGCATTGGCGTGATCCGGTAACCTTCCCTTAAGCGCCGTCGGATAAATGGCACTGATGGGCGGGGTGCTCAACAAAACGGCCATGCGTGCAGTGCATGCGCTTCTTTTCGCGTTTCTGGCGATTCAAGGCATTGCGCCTGCACCGCTTTCCGCGCGTGAGGCCTTCCCCGCCGGCTCCATTTGCCACACCTCGGACAAGAAGTCGGTAAGAGTGGAAGTGCGCGCAGTCGATGCCGCCGGGTGGGCCTGCAAGGGCGCGGAATTCGATTGGGAGGCGGACCGACACTTCATTCGGTTCGATTTCGTAAAGGGGCCATGGTCGGAGGAGCCGCCGCGCTTCATCGAATTCGATCGTCACCCGTTCGGGAAGCTGACTATCACCGCGCTGGGCAGCGATGGAGGACATGCCACGAGGGTTTACGGGTTCAAGGATACCCAGCTGGGAACGTCGAGCCTCAAATCGATCGTCGAGCTTCCTCGGCTGGACGAACCGACCGAAGCCATGGTGATGGTCCTCGACGATGGATATTGGCCCGAGGCATTGGTGCAAGGCGAGTTGGTTACCGAACCTTCGGTGCGGGCCACAGCCGGCGTGATTCACCTCTTTGCCGCGCTACTGTGCGGCCTGCTGCTCGCGCCGATGATCTTTGACTTCGTGTTCTTCAGGGCGCTGCGCGAGAGTTTTCCGCTGTTCCACGCTGTCTTCTGCATCATGGCCTCGCTCCAGACCGCGGCGGTTTCCGGGCTGCTCCCGCTGGTTGCGGGCCTGACCTACGAAGCCGAACTGATCATCACCTATCTCAGTCTCGACATACTGGTAATCGCGACTTTCCTATTCGCACTGAATTTCCTCGAACCTCAGTACCTCACGCGCAGGCACCGACACATCCTGATCGGAATAACCGCGCTGACGCTGGTCAACGGACTTGCGACAACGCTTTTCCCTGCGGCGTTCGGTTTGTGGATCGATCATGTCTATTTCGGCATTCTCCTGATTATCCTGGCGGCCTATTTTGCTGTCCTGGGACAGGCGCAGAGGGGCGGTAGCAAAATGGCCCCCTACCTGATCTTCGGATTTGCGCCGCTCGCTTCGATCGTCATCATCCAGCTGACTAGCGTATACGTACCTGCGCTGCAGATCGCTTTCGATGAAACCTGGCCGCAAAACTTCGCCTTGTTGTTTGAAGTGGTCGCCACTGCATTGGCCGTTGCCCGACGCTTCATGACGCTGCGCCGTGAACGCGACAAGGCCCTGAACGCAGCGCGTGATCTCGAAGTCCTGAGCGAACTGGACGACCTTACCGGCCTGCTCAATCGCCGAGCCCTGGAAGCGCGCTACCCACAACTGGTACGCCAGGGATTCCATGCGATGGCGGTGGTGGACCTCGATCAGTTCAAGTCGATCAACGACCTCTATGGTCATCCCGTGGGAGATCGTGTCATCCGCAGCGCGGCATGGGCGCTCAGCCCCGGCGACGAAGAGGATATGATCGCCTTCCGTATCGGGGGCGAAGAGTTCCTTTTGCTCCTGCGCGGGAAGGCCGCCGCGCAGAAAGCCGAAGGCCGGCGCAAGGCAGTAACCGCACGGATCATGGCCGAGGTGGACGAGGTCCAGTTCCCCGTCACGGCCAGCATGGGCTATCTCGATTTCAGTGCTGTCGCGACCTTGCCCGAAGCTGATTTCGAGCATTTGTACGCTCATGGCGACCGTCTGCTCTACGCTGCGAAATGTGCGGGGCGAAACAGGACCTTTTCGGAAACGCTGGAAGATGTCGAGCCCGCCGCCGCAAGTCCTCGTTCAGCCGCGGCCTGATCTTCACCTGCGGAACGGTTCGAGTATTTCCGGTCGAACCCTGACCAATCGCTGCGTGGTGCGGTCGAGCATGGCCCAGGTCGTGGCGGCAGAAACGATTACCTTTCCTGCCTCGTTGCGGAAGTCGACGCGGCGTATTGAAGTGGCCCCGCGCGGCTCGCCCTCGATCCACGTCTCGCCGGTAACGCCCTCACCTTCCGACACATTCCCACGGTAATCGATCTCGTGCCGGGTCACCACCCAGAAGAAACGCTCGCTGTCTTCGGCGCGAGCCGTGTGGTCCCAATGCGTCACGGCGATATCCTGGATCCAGCGGACCCAGACTGTGTTGTTAACGTGTCCGAGCTCGTCGATATGCTCGGGCTTCGCCGTAAACTCTTGTTGGTATTTCGCGCTCAATCCGCTTCGCCCATCTGCCAGAGGATGAAGGCGTATTCCTCGGCGACCTCGTAGATCGAGGCGAAGCGTCCCGATTTCCCTCCATGTCCTGCCCCCATGTTGGTCTTGAGCAGCAATTCGTTGTCGTCGGTTTTGTAATCCCGCAGCTTGGCAACCCACTTGGCGGGTTCCCAATAGGTTACGCGCGGATCGTTGAGACCGGCGGTCACGAGCAGTGGCGGATAGGTCTGTGCGACCACTTGGTCATAGGGACTGTATGACAGGATGTAGGCGAAGGCCTGCTTGCTTTCTATCGGATTGCCCCATTCTGGCCATTCGCCTGGCGTCAGCGGCAGGTCCTTGTCGAGCATCGTGCTGAGCACATCGACGAAGGGGACATGCGCCACGACCGCACCCCACAGCTCGGGGTTAGTGTTGACGACCACGCCCATCAGCTCGCCACCTGCAGAACCGCCGCTGGCGCTGATCTCGCCCTGCTGGGTGTAGCCCTTCACGATCAGCCCCTTCGCTACATCGACGAAATCGTTGAAGGTGTTGGTGCGCTCGTTGAGCTTGCCCTGCAGATACCAGTTGCGGCCCAGATCGTCTCCGCCGCGGACATGCGCGATGGCGAAGGCGTAGCCGCGATCCACCAGGCTCAGGCGCGTGGTCGAGAAGCTGGGAGGATATGCGAAACCGTAGGCACCATAGGCATAGAGGTGGAGTGGCCCGCCCTGTTTGCGGTCCTTGCGGCTGACTATCGACACGGGGACCATCGTCCCGTCCCGCGCGGCAATCTCGATCCGCTCGACTTTGTAGAGATCGGCATCGTAGCCGCTGGGAATTTCCTGCTGCTTCAGCAATTCGAGTTCGCCGGTCTCCACGTGATAATCATAGACCGAATCCGGCGTGACCATGCTGGCGTAGGACAGTCGCAGCTTGTCCTGATCATATTCCGGATTGTTGGACAGGCCGGTCGAAAAGCTTGCCTCCGTGAAGGCTACCGGTTTGACGAGGTTGGGATCGTCGTAACTGCGCAACTGGATCTGGTCGAGACCGCGCAAGCGTCCTTCGGTGACATAGAAATCCTTAAACAATTCGAACCCGTCGAGATAGAATTCGTCCGATCCCGCGATCAGTGTGGTCCAGTCTCCTGGATTGTCGAGGCTGGCCGTGGCGAGGCGGAAGTTTACATGCTCGTCATTGGTGTGGACGTAGATTGTGCCGTCGCGCACATCGATGTCGTATTCTCGGCCCGTCTGGCGCGGCGAGATCAGGATCTGTTCGCCGGTCGGATCGTCGGCCCGCACTATGCGAATTTCGCTGGTCTCATTGTCGCCCGCCGAGATGATCAGCCAGTCTTCCTGCGCGGAAAGTCCGGCGTCCACGCGGAACCCGTCGTTCTGCGTTTCGCGGTAGAGCTCGACATCCTCGGCAACGGCCGTACCGAGTACGTGCATCGTCGCATCGTGGACCCGCCATTGTTCGCTGGCGAGCCCGTAGACGATGGCCTTGTCGTCCATCACCCAGGTCAGGCCCGTGAGCGTCCCTGGGATTTCGTCCGGCAGCAGCTCACCGGTCTCGAGGTCCTTGATCCGCGCGGTGAAGCGTTCCGAACCGTTGGTGTCGGAGGAGTACGCGAGGTAGCGACCGTTGTCCGAGACGGAATATGCGCCCAAGCGGAAGTATTCGTGGCCCTCGGCGAGTTCGTTCTCATCGAGGATCAGCTGCGCATCGCCGCCGGCTACGGCGCGGCGATAGTATTTGCGGTACTCCTTGCCCTCCTCGAATTCCGACCAGTAGAGGTATTCGCCGCGGCGCTGGGGGACCGTCGAATCGTCCTCCTTCACCCGCGCCTTCATTTCTTCGTACAGTTCGTCGACCAGCGCCTGCTGCGGCGCCATACGCGTTTCGAACCAGGCGTTTTCCGCCTTCAGATGATCGAGGACGTCCTCGTCGTCGATCGTCGGATAGCTCTGGTCCTTCAGCCAGTGATAGGGATCGGAGATGGTTATCCCGTGGTGCGTGTAGCTGTGATCGCGCTTCTCGGCAGTGGGCGGAGAGGTGGGTGAGGTCACGGAATTCCCTTCGCTATTCTGGGCAAATGCGGGCGCGGCGAATGCCAGCGTTGCGGCAGATAGGCACGCAACCAGTCGAATGAAAGTCACGGATGGTCCCTCCTCTTGCGGCGCAAAGCTGGAAAGAGAGGCCGCAATTCCCTATTGATAAGGAGTGATTATGCGCGGCACCGAGCCGCGACAAGCGCCGCTTCGCCCAAATGCCGAGCGGCCCCGACGAAAGGATTTCCCGTAATGCTGATGCAGACACATGAAGCCCGTCTCGACGCGCTCCGCACCGAACTCGACAAGCGCGGCCTTCATGGCTTCGTAATCCCGATCTCCGACGAGCATATGAGCGAATATGTCGGCTCCTATGCCCAGCGCCTCCACTGGCTGACCGGCTTCGGCGGCAGCGCGGGCAGCGCTGCCGTGCTCAAAGACAAGGCGGCCATGTTCACCGACGGACGTTACACGGTGCAGGTACGCGAACAGGTGGATGGCAAGCTCTACGATTACGAGGATGTGCCAGCGACCTCGCCCGCCAAATGGATTACCGCACACGCGCCGAAGGGCGCGAAGATCGGTTACGATGCCTGGCTTCACGGAGTCGAATGGGCCGAAGATGCGCAGAAGCTCTTCGCCAAGAAGGGAATAGAGCTGGTTCCGGTCGACGGCAATCCGATCGACGCGGTCTGGGCCGACCGTCCGCAACCTTCGCTCGAAGCGGCCGTGCCGCATGACGACAATTTCGCCGGCCGATCCAGCGCCGACAAGCGTGCGGAGATCGCCGACTGGCTCAAGCAGGAAGGTTATGACGCCACGGTCATCACCGCGCTCGATTCGGTTGCCTGGGTGCTCAACATGCGCGGTGCCGATGTCGACAATACGCCCGTGGCACTGTCCTATGTCCTCGCCCATGCCGATGGCACGGCGGAGCTGTTCATAGCTCCTGAAAAGGTGACGCCTGAACTGACCAAGCACCTCGGTAATGCCGTCAGAGTGCGGGACCGCGCCGATTTCCAGCCTGCCCTTGCAGGGCTCGATGGCAAGACTGTCGCGGTCGACCCCAATCACGCGGTGGCGGGCATTTTTCACGCGCTGGAACAAGGCGGCGCGAAAGTGGTGCGCGATGCCGATCCCGCAGTCCTTCCCAAGGCAATTAAGAATCCCGCCGAACAGCAGGGCCACCGCGACGCGCAGGCGCGCGACGGTGCGGCGGTCGTGAGATATCTGCGCTGGATTGCGGAAAACGCGCCCTCGGGCGAGGTGGACGAACTCACCGCGGCGGACAAGCTGCGCGAATTCAGAGGCCTCAGCCCGGATATGAAGGATACCAGCTTTGACACGATCAGCGCCGCTGCCGGGCATGCCGCGCTGCCGCACTACAAGGTCGATGAGGATAGCAATATCAAGATCCCGCCATCGAGCATCTACCTGTGCGATTCGGGGGGCCAATATCCTGACGGAACGACCGATATCACCCGCACCGTGTGGGTCGGTCCCGGCGAGCCTACCGCTGAGATGATCGACCGCAATACCCGCGTCCTCAAGGGCCATATCGAGCTTGATCTTGCACGTTTCCCCGACAGGACTTCGGGCGGCGCGCTCGATGCGCTGGCGCGCATGCACCTTTGGCAGGCCGGGGTCGATTACGGCCACGGAACCGGCCACGGCGTGGGCAGCTATCTCTCCGTCCACGAAGGCCCACAGCGTATCTCCAAGCCCGGCGGCGCATTCCCCGGTACCGAGACCCCCTTGCAGGAGGGCATGATCCTTTCCAACGAGCCGGGCTATTACAAGGCGGGCGAATTCGGCATCCGGATCGAGAACCTCGTGCTTGTCGTCGATGCGAAGATAGATGGCAGCGAAGGCAAGTATCTCACTTTCGAGACGCTGACGCATGTCCCGCTCGATCGCCGGCTGGTCGACACATCGATGATGACCGAGCGCGAGATAGCGTGGTGGAACCATTATCACGCGAAGACGCGCGAGATTCTGGCGCCGCAGCTCGAGGGCGAGGATCTCGCTTGGCTCGAGCGCGAATGCCAGCCCTTGTAGAAATTTTCATGTTCCCTTAATGTTCTGCCGGTCGCGAGTCGTTATCCAAGGAGCAAGCGCATGATCGGTTACGTTACGGTCGGAACCAACGACCTCGGAAGAGCAGCGAAGTTCTACGATGCTGTCGCGGCGGAACTCGGGGTTGGCCGGATGATGGATTTCGAGACCTTCATCGCCTGGGGCAAATGGGATGGCGGCGCAGGAATCGCTGCGACCGTACCGTTCGACGGCGAGAAGGCGAGCGTCGGAAACGGGACCATGGTGGCGCTGGAGGCGAAGGACCGTGACCAGGTCCAGCGCCTTTACGACATCGCGCTTGCCAACGGCGGCAGCGACGAGGGCGGGCCGGGCCCGCGCGGGGAGCCGGACGAGAACGGAACGGTGTTCTACGCCGCCTATTTCCGCGATCCGGACGGCAACAAGCTCAATGCCTTCCTGATGGACAAGGTCGCCTGATGACCGGCCCGCGCCGCCTCGCCGATAGCTTTGTCCATCTGGGCCTCGGCGCCACCGCCGTGCCTCAGCCGTCTTTCGACGGTATTGAGTGGTACGAGGCTTATGGCGAGCGGCACCGGACCGATGGCCAGGAAGGGCGGCTGGTCAGCCAGCACACGTTCAAGAAGGGCTGGCCGAGTTGGGAAATGCATCCGGTCGGCGACGAGCTGGTTATCTGCACCGAGGGCGAGATGGTAATGCATCAGGAATTTCCCGACGGCCTTCGCGAGAGCGTGACGCTTAGCGCTGGCGAATATACGATCAATCCGCCCGGCGTTTGGCACATTGCCGACGTTACGGAGCGAGCCACTGCGATCTTCGTAACTGCGGGCGAAGGAACGCAGCACCGCCCGCGCTGAGGCTTGCGGGGCGATGAACGCGGCCAGCTGAACGCGACACTTCGTTACAATTCAGCCTGTTTTCGGGATAAAGCTGCGACAATCCCTCTCTAGAAGGGATGGACGAGCTGCGGCGGGCCCTCCTGTTTCTCCCCCTCCTCCCGACGGACCGTCGCAGCTCTCCCAGTTAGGAGAGAATAATGAAAAAGACTGCACTTGGATTTTCCGCCGCCGCACTGGCATTGGCCGGAACCGCCGCTTTGGCGCAGGGGCCGCTTGGCAAGGTCGATAACGATGGCGACGGCAATGTCACACGCGCCGAAATGGCCACCCATGGCGCTCAAATGTTCACCATTAAGGACGCCAATGGCGACGGCGTGATCAACGCCGAAGACCGCGCCGCCCGCCGTGCCGAAATGTTTGCCAAGGCCGATACGAATGGCGACGGCGAGCTGTCGCAGGCCGAAATGGAAGCCCGGCGCGATACGCGCATGGAGCGTCGCAGCGAGCGCCGTGAAGCACGCGCAGAACGCCGCGCCGAGCGTATGGCCGAGCGCTTCGCCACCATGGATGCCGATAGCTCGGGCGGCCTCACCCAGGAAGAAATGCAGGCAAGTCGCGAAGCACCCGGCAATCGCCGCGGCGATGCGGAATCGCGGCGCGGCGCCAAGCGCGGCCACCACGGCATGCGCGGCGGTCAGGGCGCCGGCATGATGATGCTTCGCATGGCCGACGCCGATGGCGACAAGTCGATCACGCGGGCCGAGTTCGACGCTGCACTGGCTGCCCATTTCGCCAAGGTCGACACCGATGGCAATGGTACGATTACCGCCGCCGAGCGCGACGCCGCCCATCAGGCGATGCGCGCCGAATGGAAGGCGAAGCGCGAAGCTGCCCAGTAAGGCGCTTGCGCATCTCGCGAACCTCACGGTAGGCGCGAAAGCCAATCCATGAACGATACCGCGCCCATCACCCTCCTGCTCGTCGACGACGAGCGCACGCTACGCGAGCCCTTGGCCGAATATCTCACCGGTCAGGGGTTCGTCGTGCGTGAAGCGGACAGCGCCGCCTCGGCGCGAAGCCAGCTCGGCACGGAAACGCCCGATCTCGTCCTGCTCGACATCATGATGCCGGGAGAAGACGGCCTATCGCTGTGCCGCCACCTTGCTGAAACCAAAAACCTGCCGGTTATCCTTCTGACCGCCAAGGGTGAAGCAATGGACAGGATCGTCGGTCTCGAGATCGGCGCGGACGATTATGTGACGAAGCCCTTCGAACCGCGTGAACTCGTGGCGCGTATCCGTTCGGT
>CAYPGL010000037.1:0-10750 GCA_964410035.1 uncultured Qipengyuania sp.
CGCGGCTGGTTCTCGAATGGCATGCGTCGAACCGCGTCTACGGCTTCATCAGCTACAATGGTGGTTTCAAATCAGGCGGCTTCAACGCGTTTCGCGGGATCGATCCGGCGTTTGCGCCGGAAGGCATCGACGCCTTCGAGATAGGCCTCAAGGTCGATCCATTGCCTTGGTTGCGCGGCGAGGCCACCGCTTTTCATTACGCCTATCGCGATATGCAGGTGCGGACCCCGGTACCAACTGGGGGCATCGGGATCGAGAGCCTCGCCCGCGCCCGCCTGCTCGGGGGAGAAGTCGAGCTGTCCGCCGCGCCGATAGCCGGACTGAGGTTTGATGCGGGCCTTGCCCTTCTCAACACCAGAATACTTGAAGGAAGAGTCAGCGCGCTACGCGACGAAAGCTTCGTTTTCGGGACTGCCCCGCCGGTAGTGTTAGTCGACGTCGGCGGAAACGAGTTGACCCGTGCGCCCGATCTGCAAGCCTATGCTTCCGGTCGGTATAGCTGGAAGATAGGCGGCATTGCGGCGAGTGCACAGCTTACCGCACGGCACCAAAGTTCGATATTTTTCCTGGAAACCCAGCAACAAAGCCCTACATTTCGCGCGAAAAGCTGGCAGGAATTTGAGCTAAGACTTGGAATTGGCGATCCGGAAAACAAATGGGAGGTCGCAGTCTTTGCCAGAAATCTCACCGACAACCGCCATTTCACGCAGATCACTGCTTTTTTTGGGCTCCCCAACGCGGCTCTCAATGCTCCCAGATCCTTCGGTCTGGCATACTCCCGGCGACTATAGATGCACGAATTTCGAAAGCCAAATCGAGATTCGAGACAGGTTTAAGTTTATCCGCCGGTTGTTTTGGCCCAGTCGCTAAAAAGCATCGCAGCCGGGCGGTTGCGGCGTCACGAGGGATAGTGCGTCCAGATAGATTGCATCGTCCTATCCGGCCCGCTGAAGCGGAAATAGGTTCCGATCGGCAACTCCCCGATCCATTTTGACCGGATATCGGAAGTAGGTGCGTTTATCTTACGAGCCACTTTCCGGATCATTGGGCCCACAAGGCCACCGGTTTTTCACCTTAGCATTTGAGCGAACTCCCTAACTGGGCGCACTTACGTTTTTGTGGTACGCATCTCCTAGTGGGTCGTTCAGAGCAGATGTGATACTTCTGAGAGGCTGAGCATGAGATCCGCAAAGGAAGCAGTGTCATTGCCGCTTCCTACAATCTTGGAAGGCTCTAGCTTTCAGATCGGCAAGTTGCATGTCGATCCGTCGCGAAATCTCATCGAAAGCGACACCGACCAGGTTGTTATAGAACCCCGGATCATGGACGTCCTGTGTACGCTTGCCGAACATCAGGAGGAGGTGGTTACTCGAGCCGAACTGATCGAACGCAACTGGAGCGTACGATTTGGCGGCGATGAGAGTCTCTCGCGTGCGGTTTCTATCCTCCGAAAGGCTTTCAATTCACTTGGGGAAACGCAATTCATCGAAACGATTCCCAAGCGCGGTTACCGTCTATTGCAACCCGTCCGTGGCCTTCCACCGCCTGGCGAGGAGACATCGGCAAGGAGGGTGGATTCCCGCGCATTTCTTGACGAAGCATCTTCACCCACACTGCCGCCAAACTTTTCTGTAGCAGTAACCCCGATTCGATGCATGAGCGGACGGTCGGAGGAGGGTCTGGCTGCGGACATCGGGCATGCCCTGGTAGAGATGCTTGCACGCACTCCCCATTTATGGGTCGCCGCTTATACTACGAACTTCGGAGACAAGCTAGCAGACGTGGAGCCGAGGGAATTGGGGCGCCACCTAAATGTCCATTATCTCGTCACCGGATCGCTAGAACGTGATGGCGACCGCATAAAGCTTCGTGTCGAACTCGTAGACGCAATAACCAACGCCTTCATTCTGTCTTGGAAGTTTGAGAAATTTGCCAATCACTTCAAGGCTGATCTAGAAAAATTCATTCTCGACCTTTCGACACCTATCGTCAGTGAAATCCAGATTTCCCAAGCATCATCGGCTCACTTGCTGCAGGAGAAGGATCGGGACGCCTATGAGATTATTCAATCGACCGAGATGCTGCGTACGGTTTATTGCGAGGACCGAGCGAGAGAAATAGTCGATCACCTCGAACATTTGCTCGAACGCGAACCCGAAAACGCCCTCGCCCATTCCTCTCTCGCAGTGCAGCTGGCGCAAAATGTTGTTAGCGCTTGGTCCGAGGTTCCCACGGAGGATCTTGCAAAGGCAAACTCGCACATCACGAAAGCTCTGAAAATTGCTCCGCGTGACGCAGATGTTGAGGCTTCGGCTGGGATAGTCGCCTTCATGGCCGGCAAAGGCGAGCAAGCCACCTATTTCCTCAAACGCTCGCTGCAGAAAAACCCGAATAATCCGCATGCTCTTGCGGTCCTTGGATTTCAGCTTGGTGTCAGGAATGCTGATAGCGAAGGGATCGACATGATCCGCGCAGCGGAAAAGCGCGCACCCAATCACCCCCGCTATCCAATCTGGGCACACTATCGAGCCAGTTGTTTGATGGCCACCGGCTTACCGGAGGAAGCCATCGCTGCCCAGCGAGAGGCAATCGAACGCAACCCGAATTATCATCTGAACTACATATTGCTGGCAACCACGATGGTTGTTCTAAATCGCCCAGAAGAAGCTCGCGCCGCAATCGCCACTGCACTGGAAAATACTCGTCGATACTCGTTTGACGATTGGATGAGGCTGCTTGAGGCGTTTCCCCAGCTCTACCAAAAGCAGATGAGCAGCTCGGAGATATTCGAGAAGTGCCGCAAGGTTTGGCCTACCTGAGCCAAATCAGACGAAACAGACAGAGATTACCGATAACCTCAGGCTTCCATAAGAAAGACCTCAGAAAAAAATCCACATGCCATCCGGATTTCCCGGTCTCGATCTCCGATTGAATAGGGGTGCGGAATGCTCCGCTAACCCAACTTGAAGGTGATCGTCATGAATAAGATCTTTGCTCTAGCTCTCGCCACTGCGGCTTCAGCCGCGGTTCTCGCCCAACCGCTACTCTCTCAGAATATCGTCGTCACGCCGAGCGTAACTCATCATGAATTCGTCGAGAAAGTCTCCCGCGATCTGGACCGGCAACTTTCGACCGTCGCGCGTTTGGAAAATGCCCCCAATGGCGAAGGCATCTCCATCGTCCGCTTCACCCGTGCCAGTGATGGTGACGTGGAGAATGTGAAGCTCTATCGGGCTTCCGGCAAGCGCGGCTTCGACAGGGTTGCCATGCGGGCCGTGAGCCGTTTGCGTTCACTGGACAGCGTGCCGGCGGGAGTGGGCCGTGACCAGGTTTATCAAGCGAATATCATTTTCGCCGAGAATGTGCGGGATGCCGGCGATCTGAACAGGCAGCTCGCCGCTGAAGAGGCCGCCCGGATTGCTTCCAGCCCGGCGGAACGTCGAATCCTTGCCTTGGGTAGCGCCGCACCCCGTCCCACTTCCTGACGGCGTTACTCTTCCCGGCTCCAGACTGCAGCCGGGATCGCCCCGGTGCCACATCCAATCCCGCGGGGGAGGATGCGGTGCCGGGGTTTGCTATGTCCGCCCGGCTTTGGGCCTGGTTTTGGGGAAGCGCGCTTTGGATGAGTTCTTGGCCGATCTCGTTTGCGCTGCCAGGTCTCGTCATCTGCGCTTGCGGCATTGAAGCTGGCAGGAAGCCGTTCCTGGAAAGTCCAGCCAGCTTCTGGGGCAGTTGTCGTTCCAGACCGGATGCGCGGCAGACTGCGTTATCGCGCAAGGGGGCGGCCCGGGAGGGGGTGGGGCAAAACCGAAAACAGAAATTCAACCCCATGCACAGTAGCGGGCGGCGAGCGCTCTGATCGCTCGATCACTGGGCCAGATGGCCGGAACTCGGCCCCCGGGCGGACCACAACCTGACGGACAATGACCTCTTGGTTCGGGTGGGAACTTCGGTGCTTCAGAAGCGTAATAGGACTGCGAAGACAACGCGTTAGATCAACCCATGTTAAGAGCGGACCGATGACGCGAGACGAAAAATCTCGAAATAGCGCCATACCGAAAAGCAAGGCCAGTCGGAGGGATGAAAGTGATCCCGCCAGCGCCTGCTCCAAAGCCGGAGGCATGGTCTGATGGCCACCTACCAGCTTCGCTACGCCGCGCCCGGCCCGGAGGATATCAAGCGCCTCGAGTTCGAAGCCAGAACCCTCCCCGGGGCTCTCGACATTGCTAAAAAAGAGACGCGCGGAACCTGGGCCGAGCTTTGTCTCGAGGACCGAACGATTTGCCGGCTCGAGTTGGTGGCGGAGACGGGAGTTTGGCTCGTGGGTGGGCCGAGCAGTACGTTGGACGCCTTCTCGCATGGAGAACAAAGTCCAGTCTGTAAGGAGATGATTGCAGCCGCGCCGCCTGCAGTCGAAGCTTAGCTTCCCATTTAGGGGTATCATTTCAGCTCATACTGCTTGTCATGGACTAGGATGAACCTGGCATCCACCAACGAGCGAACAGTATCGTCGGGCTCCAACAGGTGGCAGCTACCGTCTTCGAGCGGAACAGAATTTACAACAACCATACCCGATAGCGGGATCACTAGTGCGGGTTGCTGTGCCTCTAGAAAATGCTGACCGTTGAACAAGTTGACTGAGAATGCCACGCCATCCAGCAGAATTTCGTTCGCGCCCTCGCCTGCGCTTTTGTGACAAATTGGCGGGTACTCCCCCAGTCGAGCGCAATGCATCGCCTCTTCGAGGTGCAAGTCGCGCGGACGCCCATAGTCGTAGAGCCGGAAGGTAACATCTACGTTTTGCTGGATCTCGAGCAGGGTCACGCCTGGACCGATTGCGTGGATTGTCCCGGGTGGAACGTGGAAGAAATCTTCGGCCTTAACCTCGTGCCAGACCAGCATGTCCTCGATCTTGCCTTCCAAGGCCGCTGTGTGAACAGCCTCGGGCTCATACTGCCCGTCAAGCCCTAACGCGACTGCAGCGCCCGGCTCGGCATCGAGGATCAGCCAGCACTCCTCCTTGCCTCGATCACCGATCCGCATGCGCTCAGCATCGCAATCTGACGGGTGGACCTGGACCGACAATTTCTCGGACGTGAAGAGGTATTTAACCAGCAATCCATCGAACGAGGGGTCGGGATCAAACCAAATCTCTCCAATCTTCTTCGACGGATCGATTGCAAAGGGAGCTTCCAGATTACTCTGGCCCCAGACCTTCTCCAGTGCCGTGCGCGATAGTTCCTGGCTCACTGACCGCGCGCTCCCTTTAGCTGCCCAACCTTCTGCGCGTGCTGTCCAGAGGTAACCAGCACTTCGTCTCCATCGACCACGATAACGACATCCTCCAAACCAATCGCCGAAACCCGCGGGCCGTCGCTCATGACGAATACATCGGTGCAGGCAATGAAGTCAGCTTGACCGTGAACGGCATTGCCATCTGCATCCTTATCTTGTGCTCGGTAAAGCGCTTCCCAGCTCCCGATGTCAGTCCAACCCATCGATACAGGGACAACGGCAACCCTCTCTGCATTCTCCATCACGGCGTAGTCGATCGACTCCCCCGCGATCGCCGCAAACGGGTCCCCTGCGGGAAAAAAGGAGTCATCTTCCTTGCGTCCCTGCTCAATGCTTTGCTGCACCTGCAATGCCATCTGAGGCCGATGTTTCTGCAGTTCACGAAGGAATGTTCCTGCTGTGAACAGGAAGATCCCGGAGTTCCAGCTGAATGTTCCACGCTTGAGGAATAGTCGAGCAGTGCTTTCATCGGGCTTCTCAATGAAACGAACAACTTTGTAGCTCCCTGAGCCCAACTCCTCTCCACGTTCGATGTAGCCAAACCCCGTCTCGGGACCTGTAGGATCTATTCCTAAAGTAACGAGCCATCCGCTCTCGGCTAACATCTCAGCCTTGCTTACTGCTTTCCTGAATGCGTCTTCATCCGAGATATGATGATCGCTGGGACATACCAGCATGATCGTATCCGGGTCGAGACGTGCCGCCGCCAATGCGATCGCTGGCGCGGTATTTTTCGCTTCCGGTTCGATAATTATCTCTTGGAACGCCCCACCAATTGATTGAGCTTTGATTAGTGCGATGTGGCGCGCACCGGCCACTATCATGGTTCGCTGATCATCGTTTAGTCGGCTGCGGGATAGAGTTCGCTCGAAGAGCGTCTTATCGCCAACAAGCTGCTGGAAGGGTTTAGGATGTCCTGGTCGGCTCTTCGGCCACAAACGAGTGCCACTACCTCCGCAAAGAATGACCGGTGTGACGATACTCATCCTGAACTCCGCCTTCTGTATGTTTTCTTCGGAGAGCAGGTCTAGTGAACCGCCGACCGGCCGTGAAGACTGCGCTAAACTCGCGGGATTGCAATACGCTAAGTTAGTCTCACCATACTCTGCATCTTAAGACGTTAGGAGCCGCGGGTGACATCAGATGCGTGCAACTGCCTATTTATGCCAGTCATCAACCGGGTGAACGCATCCGATGTTGGAGCTCAGACCGGATGCCTGGTCGCCCGGACGCAGATCGAAAAGCCTTACGTGCCATGCTCAGGCTACAAACTGCGTCTCGCGTAAGGTTGTTAACCCTGAGTCGATTGAAACGCGTCGTTAACCATATCACAATACCCTTTCCATATTCCGCGAGAGATGGAACTGAAACCACCGCCCAGGCGGCATGCCAGGTCGAGATCGGTATCGCTCGAACCGGGCGAACAGCATGCGCTACAGGAAGCCTTGCCGCGGCCGGATGAAAGTGGAGAAAATCGCTATCTTCCCTTGCGCGCCAAGTTCGCGCTAGCTTTTCTCATCGCCGCTCTCTGGGTCTCGCTTAGTGTCTGGCTGTCACTCAGTTGGGTGCATGAACTGGGCGAAGTTACAAATTTCGCATTTGCGGTGATCGTCATCGCATTCATTGCCTACGTGCCGGGATTCATGAACGCCTTCCTCCTATCGACGCTCCTGTTTGACCGGCAGCCGCGCGCCAAAATTCCTGAGAGCTATCCCGGCCTGACGGTCCTGGTGGCTGCGTACAACGAGGAACCGGCAATCCGCGATACGCTAGAGAGCCTAGCGCGCCAGGACTACCCGGGCGAAGTAGAGGTATTAGTCCTCAGCGATGGCTCATCGGATGAAACGGTTAAGACGGCGCGCCGGGCGATCAAAGGTCGGCGCTTCAAGAACAACATCAAGGCGCGGGTCATCGTTTTCGAAATCAACCGAGGGAAATCGGCGGTACTCAATGATGGACTAGCCTTGGCAAAACACGAATTGATCCTGACGATCGATGGCGATTGCTGGGTGAAGGACAACGGTCTGCGAAAGATCGTCGAACGCCTCTTATCCGATCCTCCGGACACTCAGGCTGTGGCAGGCGCGGTGATGGTGCGGAACTCGCGCACGAACATTCTATGCCGCGCTCAAGAATGGGATTATTTTCACGGCATAGCTTCCGTAAAGCGGATGCAGGGCATGTACCACGGAACTCTGGTCGCGCAGGGTGCCTTTTCGATCTATCGCCGCAAGGCGCTCGAAGAGGCAGGCGGGTGGCCCGAAAGTGTCGGCGAAGACATCGTATTATCGTGGGCAATTCTCGAGCGCGGCCACCGCATTGGCTACGCAGACGATGCGCTCGCATTCACTAACGTTCCCGACAACATCAAGCAGTTCGCGCTTCAGCGCAAACGCTGGTCGCGCGGTCTCATGGAGGCGTTCAAGGCTCACTGGCCCCTGATGTTCAAGCGGCGCATGTCGACTCTCTTCATCTGGTGGAATGTTTGCTTCCTGCCGCTCGACCTCGTCTATACCTTGGTTTTCATACCCGGCCTTGCACTTGCCTGTTTTGGATATTTCTACATCGCGGGTCCGCTTACCATCGCAGTACTTCCCCTCACGATACTCTGGAACGCGATTATTTTCCGGATTCAGTCAAGAGTCTACGAGCGCGAGGGACTTATGGTCCGGCGCAATATTGGCGGGTTTCTTTCCTATGCGCTCGCCTACAGCCTATTAATGCAACCCGTTTGTGTTTGGGGTTACGTGGCTGAACTGATTGGACTGCGGAAAAGGTGGGATACAAAATAGCCCATTTCCAGAATGCGTAGCTACTTGCGGGATCCCCGCTCCTTGTGCGCGGAGAGCCGGGAGGTCGGAACTGCTAACCTCAGCCAACCCGGCTAAAACCGTCTCATGAAACCGAAGCGGGTTTGGAAATAGCTGTAGTCCCCGCCTGAGATCGCGCTGTCACCTGGTTGACTGGTGTAAATCACGTCCGCGTGCAGTTGCCAGTTCTCGGCGTTCTTTGGGCTGCGTATCCGCAAGTTTAGGAAATCAGAGCGGCGCCAGTCGGAATTGGCATCGCGTTGCGCGCCCACTCCAACAGCTCCCACCAGTTCCCACCGCTTCACGAAACGGCGCATCTGGATGACCGGCAGCGCCTGAACAAAATAGCGCGGAGAATAGTAGTCGAACTCATTCGGTTCGCTTGAATGAAAATAACGCGTGCGCAGTTGGGCGCTCAGGCCGAGCTTCTCATCGAGCACATGAACATAATTGGCTCGCGCATGCAGCCTGACGTTATCACCTGTGAATTCCTGAACCCCGCCGAGCACGGTAAAGATATTCCGGTCATCTGCCGGAATATCGAGCGCAGCGCCCGCGAAGGTGGAGTAGATGCCCTCGTCGAGCCCCCGCGGCGTCGCGACGATATCACGCTCGATGAAGGCTTCTTTCCGCCAGCTCGAATTATCGTAAACCGATGCGGAACCGATGACCGTATCGCCGTCGGTCCCAACCAGCGCTGACCAGGTCCAGTTTCCCGAGACATCCCCTGCGCGCAAGAAAACCCGTTCTTGCTCGCGCGTGCCGGTCGCAGATGGATCATACCAGGCTTTCTCCAAGCGGATACCGTAGCGACTGTTTTCGTCCCGGTTCGCGACATCGAAGTCGATCGCGGTGCGCACGATTTCAGTATTATCGCTATCCGATGAGTAAAATACTTCCGCCCCGGCTGCCGCAGTGGGCTCAAGCTCCTGCGCGCTCACAAGAGCCGGGGCCACTGCAAGTGCGGAGAGTGCAGTGAGTGTTGTCACACCGCGAAATGCGAGCTTCAATTCCATTGTTTCTTTCCTCCGAGAAGTTCGGCGAAATAGCCCCAGACCGACACTGGCTGCATCAGCAAGGGATAGATGAACGCGTAGAGAAGGAAGCCCGAAAAGCTCTTCTCCATTTTAACGCCCATGCGTTTCAGCATGCGCGTCTGGATGCGGTAGATTACGAGGTTCCACATTGCCGCCAACGGCAGGACCAAGAGGGTGATGGGTCCTGCCAGCCAGTAAACTCCCAAAAAGGCGAGCACCAGGCCCGGAAGGAAAGCGAAAGTAAAAGCGAGGTCAATGCTGACGAACAGCAGGTTCCACCAGATAAACATCGTGCGCAATCTGGGCATCGATAGCAGCGATTTGTGGATCGCCAAGGCTTCGATCATCCCGCGAGCCCAACGTTTACGCTGCTTTGCAAGCCCCCTGAAAGTTTCTGGCGCATGGGTCCAGGCGATCGCATCTTCCGCATGTCGGACGACGAGGCCGCGGCGCAGAAGCGACCAGGTAAGCACGATGTCTTCACCTACTGTATCGGGCCAGCCTCCAACATCAATCAAAGCCTGCTTTCGATAAATTGAAAAGGCACCCTGCGCGACGAGCGTGCCGTAATACATACCTTGCATGCGTTTGACCGCCGCAATGCCATGGAAATAGTCCCACTGTTGCGCGCGCGTAATCCAGCTCTCGTCATGGTTGGCAACGAGGACCGCGCCGGCGATTGCGACAGTTTCGGGCGGGCTGGCTACGAGATGTTCGACCAGACTGACGATGCAACCCTTCTCGAGGCGGGTATCGGCATCGATCGTGATGATGAGTTCGTGACTGGCCAACTCGAGCCCGTGATTAAGAACGCGCGCTTTCCCGCGATTTTGTTCTTCGCGCACGAGCCGGAGACCCGTTCTTGGCAATCCAGCGAATAGTTGCTCGCAATCGCGTACGCGGTCACTAGTCGCGTCGGTCGAGCCGTCGTCCATGACCAGGATCTCGAGCTGACCGGGATACTCGAGGCCGGAGATACTGCGAAGCGTTTCAGCAATCAGATTTTCTTCCTGATACGCTGCAACGAGAATTGTAATCGCAGGCCAATGATCGGGTGTTTCTCGCCGGGATTGTGGCCTCAAAACCAGGCTAATGAGAAGAAATGCGTTCATGAAGCCGGGAACATAAGCAATGAACGTCAACACGAAGAGCGCGATCAGCGGATGAGTGAGGTTTCCTAGGTCGTTGAGCCACGGGAGCGACATCCAAATGCTGAAGAGCACCCAAAAAATGCCGAAAGCGAGTGCAACGAGGTAACGCCGGCGTACCTTTCGCTGGTGCTTGCGCCAAAAATCAGTGCCTTGCGCTGAGGCAGCGCTTTCGAAATTCTGCATATACGTCAATTGGTGCGAACCCTGTTGGATGCAGTCTCTGTTCTGCATCGTAGAAAAATCGAAGATTGCCCGGCGCCCGCTCTATACCTCTAGCTAATAGTTAAAGCGCCGATAACCCTGCCCCGAAACGATATCTCAAGCCCGCTGTGCGACCTCTCTCCATGAAGATCGAGGAGCAGCGCTTTGCAGGACGCAATACTAGATAGACTGGTCGACGGCTTGCTCGTGATCGGTATCTTCGCCGGAAAAGCTGCCCTCGCCTTCGCTGGCTTCT
>CAYPGL010000038.1:0-10637 GCA_964410035.1 uncultured Qipengyuania sp.
CCGCCGATTGCGAATTTCTACCGTCGAACAGTCGAACTGCTCAGCAACAGCATCCGTCAGGTCCTCTCGGGGGTCGTACGCGACGACATCGTATCCCATTCTATCGAGATACAACGAGAGTCGCAGGTCTCCAGCCATGCAGTTCGGGCCAGATATTCGCATATTGGCTAAGGTCGATCCGCGGCTTGCGGCTAGCGAAGCGCGTGCCGATCGACTGCATGATCAGGCGGGCGCGCTTGGCGCGGGCTTTCGGCGAACGGAATGGGTTGGCTCGGTCCGGGCGCGCTGCGACCATCCGCGCGAGCAAGCTGCTGCGCTCCTCAAAGCTTGAGGGTAATTCGCGAGGCAGTTCGACTGCCGCGCCATTGCTCGGATTGGCAGTTGCCGCTGGTGCCGGGCCAGCTGCCGCATTGGGGACGCCTGGCGTGCGATCCATTACCGGCGCCGGCTTCGGCTCGATCGTATTAGTGACGATCGGCTTCTCAATCACAGGGACATCCGAGCGACGGCGTCGCACCAGGAAAAAAGCCAACAGGCCGATGCCGCCCACGACGAGCAGCGCAAGGATCAGGGCCCCGGTGGCCCCATCTTCGCCGGGATGGACAGCCGGAGCCATCTCGGCGCGGGCGACGGCCAGCTCGGCTTCATTCGGCACAGGCGCGGCGGCAGTTGGCATGTTATCGGTGTTCGACACGCTCTCATCGGGCGATGTCGCCGCGATAGCGGGAGCGGGTTCCGCCGCTGGGGCCGGAGTCGGCGCAACTGCCGCAGGACGCGCCGCTGCCGTATCGCGCGGCGTGGTGGCGGGTTGTGCGGCCTCTGCAGGCGCGTCGGTTGCATTGGTGATCCCGGTCGGCTCCGACGGGATAATCGCGGGTTCGGTTGCTACTGGCTCGGGCACCGGCAACATGATTGTCGGTTCAGCCGTGGTCCCGGTCAGCGCTGGCGAACTATGAGCTCCGGGCACATCAATCACGATCTGTGGCTGCGACTGGGCGGCCGCAGGGGTCATGTTGAGCGCGGCCATTGCAGCAATAGCAAGGGGGGCGCAGGCGATTTTGAGGTTTGTTTTCGTCATGCCTCTTAAAACGGGCACAGTTTTGCCACAGTTCCTGTAATGCACCGTTAAGAATTAGGTAAGTAATTGTTTTCGCTAACTCTCATTGCCGAAAATTGGGATGATCCGCCGACGGCCTGCGGCGAACCGAAATGCCTTCGGCACATTCCTGCGCGCTTCTGTTTACTTTTCGTTCCCCCGCTTTCATGGTCGATGCGTGAGCCCTGCCCTGCCCCTTCCGGCCCTTAACGCCAGCCACGCCGGCAATTGGCTGCGCGATGCCAATGGAACCACCCGCGAGTGTTCCAAGGGGGAAGCGGTAATGGCGGCTGCCGATACGCCGCTGCTGCTGCTGAACGCGCCGCTGGTGGCAAGCAGGCTGGGCTATCCCGACCTGTCCGGCCTCGATCTGCTCGAACTTTTCGCCTTCATCCATCCAGCCCGCTTTTGCGTTCCGACCCCGAAGGGTCTGGCGCATGCGCTCGGTCTCGACGAACCGGAAGACGATGCCGGTGTGCCCATGCTCCTGCAGAAGGCGGCGGGAGCACTGGTGGAAACCTGCGAAACCGCTAATTGGGCAGAGCGCGAGGGCGCATGGTCGTCGCTGCAATCGCTCAGCCGGCTGCGCTGGCCCTGGGCGAATATTCTGGCACCGCATGTGCGCAAGCCAGAAACCGCTGAAAAATGGCTGTTTACACGCCTACCCGAATGGGAGGAGGCGCCCGAGCGCCCGCAGCCTGCGCAGGTCTTGATCGAGGAGCCCGAAATCGAGGCCCATCTTGAACGACTTACCGGCGAAGGAGCCGAGCGGCGCGAGGGGCAGCGGCTGTTCGCCCGCGGTGCCGGACACGTCTTCGGCCCGCGAGACCGGCAGAAACGTCCGCACGTGCTCCTCGCGCAGGCGGGCACGGGCATTGGCAAGACGTTGGGGTACCTCGCGCCCGCGTCACTCTGGGCGGCGGCCTCCGGCGGAACGGTCTGGGTCAGCACCTACACCAAGAACCTGCAGCGCCAATTGCGGCGTGAAAGCACGCGCGCCTGGCCCCTCAGCCGTCCGGACGGATCGCCGCCGGTCGTGGTGCGCAAGGGACGCGAAAACTATCTTTGCCTGCTCAATCTAGAGGATGCGCTGCAGGGCGGGTTTGCAGGCCGACCGGCAATCCTGGCCCACCTCGTCGCGCGCTGGGCGGCCTATACGCAGGATGGCGACATGATCGGCGGGGACCTGCCCGGCTGGCTCGGCACGCTCTATCGCAAACGCGGGATTGCGGCGCTGACCGACCAGCGCGGCGAATGTGTCTATGCCGGGTGCCCGCACTATCGGAAGTGCTTCATTGAACGCAGCGCGCGAAACGCCGCGCAGGCCGATCTTGTCATTGCCAACCATGCGCTGGTGATGGTCAACGCCGCACGCGGTCGCGACTTGGCGAGCAGGCCTACACGCATCGTGTTCGACGAGGGCCACCACGTCTTCGACGCTGCCGACAGCACCTTCTCCGCCGCCCTGACGGGGCAGGAGGCCATCGAGCTGCGGCGCTGGATCGTGGGGCCCGAACGCAATTCGCGCGGTCGTCGCCGGGGTCTTGCGGCACGGCTGGCCGACGTGGCCAGCTATGACGAGGCCGGGGGTGAGGCGGTGGAGGCTGCGGTGGAGGCCGCGTTGGAATTGCCCTCCGAGGGATGGCTTGGCCGTCTGGTCGAAGGCGCACCGCTTGGGCCGCTAGAGGCACTCCTGGCGCAGGTGCGCGCCGTTACCTACGCTCGGGACGAAAGCGGGCAGGAAGCTGGATACGGTATCGAGACCGAAACTTCGCAGCTTCCCGGAGAATTGGTCGAGGCCGCAGGCATGGCGGCGCAGGCCCTCGCCCAGATCCGCTCGCCGCTTCTGAAGCTTGCCGGGAGGCTCGAGGCGATCATGGCAGACGCGCCCGACTGGCTCGACGGACAGGGCCGCGCGCGTATCGAAGGAGCGCGGCACTCGCTCGCCTGGCGGATCGACCTGATCGCTGCATGGGAGGCGCTGCTTTCGCGCCTCGGCGGACCGGCCGACCCCGAATTCGTCGACTGGCTGGCGGTCGACCGCAACGATGCGCGCGAGTTCGACATCGGGCTCTATCGCCACTGGCTCGATCCCATGAAGCCTTTCGCCAAGGTCGTGCTCGAACCCGCGCATGGCGTCATGCTGACCAGTGCCACGCTCACGGACCGTGACGAGAGCGGCCCCGACTGGCCGCACGCCATCTCAAAAAGCGGTGCACCGCATCTCGAACTCATGCCGAAAACCGCGCAGGCCGACAGCCCCTTCGATTACGCAGGAAGGGCCGAAGTACTGATCGTCACCGATATCAAGCGGGGCGACATCCCCGCGCTTGCCGGTGCCTATGCGCGGCTCATCGAAGCTTCCGATGGCGGCCTGCTGGGCCTGTTCACAGCAATCCGCCGGATGCGCGCCATATACGGCAGGATAGCGGATCGCCTCGCCCGCGCCGGGCTGCCGCTCTATGCGCAGCACGTCGATCCGATCGATACCGGCACGCTGACCGACATCTTCCGCGACGACGCCCGCGCCAGCCTGCTCGGAACCGACGCTCTGCGCGACGGGGTGGATGTGCCCGGACGGTCTTTACGCTGTGTGGTGATGGAAAGCGTACCTTGGCCGCGGCCCACGATCCTGCACCGGGCAAGGCGAGCGGCTGCAGCCGAAGAGGCTGGCGGCGCGAAGCGGTATGACGATCGGATCATTCGCGCACGCCTGGCGCAGGCATTCGGGCGCTTGATCCGCAGCGGGGACGATTCGGGGCATTTCGTGGTCCTGTCCTCCGCCTTTCCCAGTCGGCTGCTGTCGGCCTTCCCCGAAGGGACGCCCGTCATACGCCTGACGCTTGCGGAAGCTTTACAGCGCGTTGCGAAGGGTGTTGGAAACGGCGATCAAGACGAAGTGACCGCTGCGGAGAACGAACACTCGTGAAGATCCTGGGATTATTGCGTCATGCCAAGTCCGACTGGGGCGAAAGCGACAAGCGCGATTTCGACCGGGGCCTCAACCAGCGTGGCCGCAAGGGTGCCGAACTGATCGGGGCACATATCCGCGATTACGGCGTGAAGTGGGACAAGCTTGTCGCCAGCCCCGCACAGCGGGTGAAGACGACGCTGGAGGAAGCCGATATCGGTCCCGCGCCCCAATGGGAGGACAGTCTCTATCTCGCCTCCACTGAAACGATCTGCGACGTGATCCGTGAACAGGGCGGCGATGCGGATCGCCTGCTGGTGGCAGGCCACAATCCGGGGTTCGGCGACATGGTTTTCGAACTTGTCGCCCCGAGAAACGAAAATGCGCTGTTCGACGAGGCCAAGATCAAGTTTCCCACCGCCGCCTTCGCAGTTTTCGAACTCGACATAGACGATTGGTCAGACCTTGCCGAAGGTTGCGGCAAGCTGGTGCACTTCGCCCGTCCCCGCGATCTCGATCCGGAACTCGGTCCCGAGCTCGGATGAGCGAGGCGCCGGGTAAGAGCACTCTTTTATTCCGCGCGCATTTCGCTAATGCGAATTCTTATCAAGTAAGAGGAGCAATTTTATGCGTAAGATTTCCATCGTTACTGCGCTTGCCGGTGCGGCCATCACCCTTTCCGCCTGTTCGGGCGAGAATGAGGAAACCGCCGACGAAACGACCGCCGAAGCGCCGGTGGCCGATGCTGCCGAGGCCGAAGCCTTGAGCCCTGTGGCCGATGCCAATACGGCAACCGAGGAACAGCTAGCGGGGATGGACGGCATGTCCGCCGAACTCGCAGCAGTGATCATTGCCGGTCAGCCCTATGAAGACGTCAGCGCTTTCAATACTACGCTTCTCGAGACGTTGAGCGAAGAAGAAGCGGCCGCCGTGCGCGAGACGCTGTTCGTTCCGGTCAACCTTAACACCGCCAGCGAAGCCGACATCAAGCTGATCCCCGGCATGACCGACAAGATGGTGTACGAATTCCTAGAATATCGTCCGTATGAAAACATGGCCGAATTCGACCGTGAAATCGGCAAATATGTCGACGAGGCCGAAGTCGCGCGCTTCCGCAACTACGTTACCCTCTGACGCCGCTGGATTACGATCCGCACCAACTCGATCGCGGCCAGGATACCTACGTGGATCCAGGCCGTGGTCGGGTCGAATGCTGACCAAGCCCAATGCAGGAAGATGAGCACTGCCGCGGGATAGACCAGCCGGTGCAGCGACTTCCATGATCGCTTGAGCATCCGCATCGATACATCGTTCGATGTTACGGCCAGCGGCACGAACAGCGCAAGGGCCAGCCAGCCGGCGAAGATGAAGTCTTGATCGAACTCGGCGAGAACCAGTTCGAGCGATGCCTTCTTCCACAAATAGATTGCCGTATGCCCCGCGGCGTAGGCAAAGCTGGCCACACCCAGATCGCGCCGCCGCCGCATGAGCCAGATCGCCCAACCATGCTTACGAAACAACAACCTGACCGGCGTTACTGCCAGCGTACCCATCAGCAGCCACGCCGCCCAATCCCCGCTATCCCCGATTGCGTGGCCGTATCCATACTCATCAGGCGTCGTGAACCAGCGCCAGCCGATCCAGAGACCCGGCAGGGCAAGGACAAGCCAGAGAAATGGCCGGGATTTCAGGATCGTTTTCAAGAAGGCATCCAGCTTGGCACAGGCATGGCCGCGCTATGATGGGTTCGATAACCTACCGCAAGACCCGCGGCCCGCTACCGCCTTCGCCCCATTTGTCGCCAGCGTTGTAGAGCGCGCATTTACTCAGACTGAGGCAACCGCAGCCGATACACCCATCGAGATCCTCGCGCACCTTTTCGAGCGCGGCAATCTGCGCATCGATCCGCTGCCGTACCTCTCCGCTTATCTTTTTCCAGTCCGATGCGTTGGGTGTGCGCCCTTGCGGCAAACACCCAAGCGCATCCTGAATTTCGCCCAGTGACAAGCCCAATCTCTGCGCAATCAGGATAAAGCTGAGTCGGCGAATGTCACTCCGCAGGAAGCGCCGCTGGTTGCCGGAAGTGCGCAGTGGTTCAACCAGGCCCTTCTCCTCATAGAAACGGATCGCCGAGACCGACAGCCCGGTACGGCGGGCAAGATCGCCGATGGGCAGGAGGTCGTTCGCTTTCATCGATTACAGAGATAGCGCAAATTAAGCTTGACCTCAACTTAGCTTGAGGTTGCATACGTCAGTGCATCGCAAACAGCGCCGCACCTTCGTGAAGGCTGGCGCGACAGAAGGAGATGCATCATGGCGCAAGGACGCCTCGAACACGCCAATATTTCGGTCACCGATCCGGAGCGCATTGCCGCCTTGCTGATGGAACTGCTCGGATGGAAAGAGCGCTGGCGCGGGGCGTCCCTGCTGGGCGGGCGCTCAGTCCATGTGGGTGCGGACCATGACTATATCGCGCTCTATACCGGCAATCAGGTTAAGGGCGACTATCGCAAGGGCCAGCCGCTCAATCACGTCGCCTTCACCGTCGACGATCTCGATGCGGCGGAAGCGGTGGTCGAACGCCACGGCCTCAAGCCCTTCGGGCATGATGATTACGAGCCGGGCAGCCGGTTCTATTTCTTGGACTGGGACGGAATCGAATTCGAGGTGGTCAGCTATGAATGAGATAATGCTTCGCCGTCCGCTGTTCGGCCCACGAGAGAAACCCGAAAAGCGCACCCTCAGCCCGGAAGTGTTCCCGTCTGCCGCAGAGCCTCGGTCAGGGCGATCGCGGCGCTGGTCGCCAGGTTGAGCGATCGGACTTGGGGGCGCATCGGCAGGCAAACGCTAGCGTCCACACTGGCGCGAATGGCATCGGTCACGCCTGCGCTTTCCTTGCCGAACAACAGGACGTCGTCCGGGCGATATTCGAAATCGTAAGAGGATCGGGTTGCCCTGGTAGTGAAAAGCACTAGGCGGCTCCCGGCCCGCGTCTCGTGAAAAGCCTCGAACCCGCTGTGGCGGACCACCTCGACGTGCTGGATGTAATCCATCGCTGCGCGCCGCACTCGCCGGTCGTCCCATTGGAAACCGAGCGGCTCGATCAAGTCGACACCTGCGCCCATGCAGGCGCCGAGCCGCATCACGGCGCCGACGTTCCCGGCAATTTCGGGTTCAAAAAGGGCTATGCGCATCGGATCAGGGCAGCCCTGCCTGTCGCTTGCCAGACCACTGCTCGCGAGTCCGGTTAAGCGCCAGTTCGCCTTCCCAGGGCCGGCACAGAATCAGGGCTTCTTCGGGTGAGCCTGCAGTCCATTGCGCCCAGTCATCCTCTGCCAGCAGCACAGGCATGCGTGTGTGGCATTCAGCAGCTGCTCCGCAGGCGTCAGTCATGACCATGGAATAGCATTCGCCCCATTCATCCGTATCGCGCCACAGGCCTGCCACGGCGAACAGTTCGGCATCCGGTCGGGTGAGCCAGGTCCGCGTCTTGCTTCCCGACGCCCCTTCGGCCTCCGCCCAGGCGGTGACGGGGATCAGGCATCGCCGTTCTTGGAAACTGCAGCGCCAGAAGAAGCTGCCGAGCTTGTCGGTCCGCGCATTGTTGACGGGCTTTGGCTTGAGTGGCTTTCCGCTCTTGCCCTTCATAACCAGCGGGAAACCCCAACTCATCTGCCTAAGGCGTCCCTCGGCCACCACCGCACCGGGATAGCCGGGAAAGACCTCTTCGCCGAAATTGGCACCGCCGAGATCATTGACCGCTGCGAACCATGCGGCGACCTCGTCCTTGCCCTTGGTCATCCGGTAGAGATTGCACATCAGGCGTTGCCCACCACGAAGCAGGCGGCGGCGACCAACGCCCCCGCCCAGCGGTTGGAACGGAAGCGCTCGAGTGGATTGTCGGAATCGTCACCATCGAGCGTGGATACTTGCCATGCCAGATGTCCGGCAGCCGGGATCAGCGCCAGCAGCGCGATCCAGTCCGCGCGGTAAAGCCAGAAAGCCAGCGCCCACAGCGACACCGCCCCGGTGTAGAACAACGCGACGCCGCCTTGCACCTGACCGCCCATTCGCAGCGCAGAGGAACGGATACCGACCAGCGCATCGTCCTCGCGGTCCTGCATGGCGTAGATCGTGTCGTAGCCGATCACCCACAGCGCCGCGCCCGCATACATGGCGGCCAACGCATCGAGATTGTCGGCGCGCAGCTGGGTCCATCCCACCAGCAGACCCCAGGTAAACACGAAACCAAGCCAGGCCTGCGGCCACCATGTGATCCGTTTCATGAAAGGATAGGCGGCGACCATGGCGAGGCTCGCCAATGCAACGATTTGTGCCAGCGGGCGCAATTGCAGCAATACGACCAGTCCGACGAGGCAGAGCGCCAGCAACCAGCCCCAAGCGAGTCTCTTCGGCACTCGCCCGCTAGCCACCGGGCGGCTTGCAGTGCGCGTCACCTTCCGGTCGAGATCGGCATCGACGATGTCGTTGTAGACGCAGCCCGCCCCGCGCATGGCGACACTGCCCAGCAGCAGCCAGCCGAGCAGCGCCCACTGCCAGCCGGCACCCGTCAGCCACACGCCCCAGACGCAGGGCCAGAATAGCAGCCACCAGCCGATCGGACGGTCGAATCGTGCCAGCTGCGCAAGGTCTCGCAGGCGCTGCGGCAGGCGCGCGACGAGCCCGCGATGCTCGCTGTCCGGTACGATATCACTCGAAGCTGGTTCGCTCATGGGTTGCTCCCTACCCTCGCCCGTGCCACCTGCAAAGCCATGCCCGCAACTCCCGCCTGGCCGCCCAAGAGCGCACCGCGCCTATTCGTCGACACACCCTTGTCCGAAGAAGCGGAGGTACGGATCGAAGGCAATCAAGCGCACTATCTCGGAAAGGTCATGCGCATCTCGCCCGGCGATATGGTAATCCTGTGCGATGACGAAACCGGGGAATGGGCCGCGAAAGTGATCGATGCCGGGAAGCGGCATGTGACCCTGATGACGCGGCAGCATCTGCGAGAGAGGGAGGAGGTACCCGACTTCTGGCTCTGCGCCGCGCTGCTCAAGAAGGACCGGTTCGACATGGTGCTGGAAAAGGCGACCGAACTGGGCGTCGCTGCGATCCATCCCGTCGTTACCCGCCGCTGCGTAGCCGATAAGCTCAATTCCGAGCGCGCATCCGCAATCGTGACCGAGGCCGCTGAGCAATGCGCACGTACCATGCTCCCCGCAGTGGCCAAGCCGCGCAAACTCGAAGGAATGCTGCGTGACTGGCCCGAGGACCGAATCCTGTTTTTCGCCGATGAGGAAGGCGGCGAACCCGCTGCCGACGCCTTCTGTTACGCCGAAGGTCCTGCCGCTCTGCTCACCGGCCCGGAAGGCGGATTCGACGACGAGGAACGCGCAGCAATTCGCGCTCATCCCAATGCCCGGCCCATCAGCCTCGGCCCGCGGGTCCTGCGCGGCGAAACTGCGGCACTTGCAGGGATCGCCGTATGGATGGCGGAAGCGGGCGACTGGATTGACGCGGAATAATTCTCTTTCCTCGCGAGGTTGGGTTTCCTAACGCAACTTTCATGAGCACGCGCGATACATCCGCCAAGGAAGACCCGATCATCGAGAGCCGCGACCAGCTTGTCGCCCCGATGCAGCTGGGAGAGAAACCGAAGGCGGACTGGCGCATCGGGACCGAGCACGAGAAGCTCGTCTTCAACAGGTCGGATCACCGCGCCCCGTCGTATGAGGAAAAGGGTGGTATCCGAGATATCTTGCTGAGTTTGGGGCAGTTCGGCTGGGAACCTGTGGAAGAAGGCGGCAAGGTCATCGCCATGCGCGGTGAGGACGGCACCGTCAGCCTAGAGCCTGCGGGCCAGCTGGAACTTTCCGGCGCGCCGCTGGAGAATCTCCACGAAACCTGCGCGGAAACCGGCCGCCACCTCGATCAGGTGAAGCAGGTCGGCGAAGCCTGCGATGTCGGGTTCCTCGGCCTCGGCATGTGGCCGGACAAGACCCGCGAAGAGCTGCCGATGATGCCCAAGGGCCGGTACGAAATCATGAAGCGCCACATGCCGCTGGTCGGCACGCTGGGCCTCGACATGATGCTGCGGACCTGCACGATCCAAGTAAACCTCGACTATTCTTCCGAAGCCGACATGGTGCAAAAATTCCGCACCGGTCTCGCGCTCCAGCCGCTGGCCACCGCGCTGTTCGCCAACTCGCCCTTCACCGAAGGTAAGCCCAACGGCTATCTCTCCTACCGCAGTCATATCTGGAGCGACACCGATCCGCACCGCACGGGCATGCTGCCTTTCGTCTTCGAGGACGGCTTCGGGTACGAACGCTGGGTCGATTACATGCTCGAAGTGCCGATGTATTTCGTCTTCCGCGACGGGAAATACATCGATGCGGCTGGCCTCAGCTTTCGCGACTTTCTCAAGGGCGAACTGTCGGTCCTGCCGGGCGAAAAGCCTACCGAAAGCGATTGGTGGGACCATCTATCGACTGCCTTTCCCGAGGTGCGCCTGAAGAGCTTCCTCGAAATGCGCGGAGCGGACGGCGGCCCGTGGAGCCGGATTTGCGCCCTGCCCGCCTTCTGGGTCGGCCTTCTCTACGAAGAGTCCGCGCTCGATGCGGCCTG
>CAYPGL010000039.1:0-2043 GCA_964410035.1 uncultured Qipengyuania sp.
GCGCATGCTCGTAGGGCGATCGACGTCTGGTCGAAAGTCGAGGCCGATCGCAAGAGGCCCTGGTTGATTGCCGCTCGGCTCGGCGTGCCCACGCTATTGCAGATGCTCTTGCGGAGACTGAGCTTGTCAGAGGGCCTTGCGAGGCTCGGTAGCCGAATTGGGATCCGGGCATCACTCGTTCCCGCGAGCGACGGCCTTGCCGCAGTTGACGTAGACAAACTCGAAGACCTGGTGGCAGTTCAGGAGATTCTGCGGCAACGGAAATCCGCTACTACCGGAGAATCTATTTAGCGCTAAGCTCACCTCGTGCGAATCGCGCGGGAGAGACTATGGGGATTAAGCGCTTTTACGATGCGCATTTAATGCCGCGTCTGATCACATTTGCATGTGGTCAAAAGGGCATCGAGAAGCGGCGCCGGGAAGTAGTACCTTTGGCCGAAGGGCGCGTGTTCGAGCTGGGATGTGGCGGCGGACTTAATCAGGCGCTTTATGACAAGGCGAAGGTAACAGACTTCGCGGGTATCGATCCCCATCCAAAATTACTCGATAGTGCGCGTGAACGAACACGAGCAATGGGCTTCGAAAGCGATATTCGCGAAGGTGTTGGTGAGGAAATACCCTTTCCCGACGGCAGCTTCGACACTGCCGTGTGCACCTATACGCTTTGCTCGGTTCAGGACCCCGAGAAGGTATTGAGCGAACTTCGCCGTATCCTCAAGCCGGAAGGCCAGTTGCTCTTTCTGGAGCATGGTAAAGCACCCGATCCTGCTGTCGCGCGGTGGCAGAAGCGGATTGAACCTTATTGGGGACCCTTGGCCGGAGGATGCCATCTCACTCGTCCGATCGGCGCTTCGTTGCGGGGTGCGGGTTTCGAAGTCGAGCCCTTCGGCCAAGCTTATCTCAAAAGCGCTCCAAAGGCTTTGGGGTGGATGGAATGGGGCATAGCTCGGCGGGCGGGAGCCTGAAGGCTGGGCATGATCCCCGGCCGGCTCAGATGCCGACCGGGGATGAAACGACTATCATTCGCCGAAAGTACGTTGCCACCAGCCGCGTTTTGGTGCGGCGGTTTCCTTGGGTTCGGCGTTACCTTCCACCTTTGGCTTCGCGCTTGGTGCGGGTGAAGATACGGCTTCTTCGGGAATGGATTTGCCGGCAACCTGCGTATTATCCGACTTTTCTTCGGTCTTCTTGCGACGCGTTCGCTTGGGCTTTTCGACCGCTGTCTCGGCCACGTCCTCTAGCGCTTCGCTTTCCACGTCAGCCTTTTTCCTGCGCGTACGCTTGGGCTTCGGGGACTCTACCGCGGCATCGTCTAAGGCTTCGCTATCAGCCTTTCTCTTACGAGTGCGCTGGGGCTTCTCTGCCGCTGGCTCTTCGGTCTTGGCTTCGGCCGCGTCCTGTCCCGGAGTTTCGGCGACCTTCTTCCTACGCCGTGGAGCACGTTTCTTCGGCTCTTCCTCAGCAATCGAAGGTGCGTCGTCGGGCCCTGCGACCACTGCCATATCATCGACGACCTGCTCGGAGACTTCCTCGAGTTTCTCCGGGCCGTCAGTCGCTTGCTCGTCCGCACCGTTCTCGCCCCGACCTCGGCCGCCCCGGCGACGACCACCACGTCGACGACGTTTTTTAGGCTTATCGTCGGAACTTTCGTTTTCGGAATGATCCTCCTCGTCAGCTTCGGTCTCGGAATTGCCAGAGTCGTCGTCGCTCTGGTCGCGACCCTTGTTGCGACCTCGGCCACCGCGACGCCGGCGACGCTTCTTGCGCGGGCGATCGTCGTCGTCACCTTCTTCCTCGGAGCTGTCGACGTGATCTTCGTCTTCGTCGTCCGCGTCTTCGCTCTCGATGTAGTCGTCCTGAACGAGAGCTTCAAACTTCGGTGTGTCTTTTGGCTTTGGCCCATGGCTCGAGACGCTCATCTTCGCGCCTTCGTCTTCACCTTCCGGAACAACTTCCACCATGACGCCGTAGCGGTCCTCGATTTCAACGAGTTCCGCACGCTTCTCGTTGAGCAAGTAAACCGCTGCTTCAGTGCTGGATGAA
>CAYPGL010000039.1:2053-10628 GCA_964410035.1 uncultured Qipengyuania sp.
CTTCTTCGATGAGGCGCAGCGCAGACAAGCCCGCCGAACTCGCGGTTCGAACGAGGCCGGTGCCGTCGCAGTGCGGACATTCGCGCGTGGTCGCTTCGAGAACGCCGGTGCGTAGGCGCTGACGGCTCATTTCCATCAGGCCGAAGCTTGAGATGCGGCCCACCTGGATCCGAGCCCTGTCATTCTTGAGCGCATCCTTCATGGCCCGCTCGACCTTGCGGGTGTTCGAATGATGCTCCTGATCAATGAAGTCGATCACAACCAGACCGGCCATGTCACGCAGACGCAACTGGCGCGCGATTTCCTTGGCCGCTTCCAGATTCGTCGAAAGCGCGGTCTGCTCGATATTGTGCTCCTTGGTGGAGCGTCCCGAGTTGATGTCGATCGACACCAAAGCTTCTGTGGGGTTGATCACGAGGTAGCCGCCCGACTTGAGCTGGACCACCGGATCGTACATTGCCTTGAGCTGGTCTTCCGCGCCGTAGCGCTGGAACAGCGGCACTGGATCGGCATACTGTTTCACCCGGCGGGCGTGGCTGGGCATGAGCATCTTCATGAAAGCCTTGGCCGACTTGTAGCCTTCTTCGCCCTCGACAACTACTTCTTCGATTTCTCGATTGTAGATGTCACGGATGGCCCGTTTTACCAGATCGCTGTCCGAATGGATCAGGGCAGGAGCGGCAGATGCAAGCGTGTTCTCCCGAATTTCGTCCCACAGGCGGGCGAGATAATCGAAGTCACGTTTGATCTCGGTCTTGGTGCGCGAAAGCCCCGCGGTCCGCACGATTAGGCCCATGCTCTTCGGCAATTTGAGATCGGAAACGACCTGCTTGAGGCGCTTCCGGTCGCTTGCCGAATTGATCTTCCGGCTGATGCCGCCGCCATGGCTGCTGTTCGGCATGAGCACGGTATAGCGGCCGGCGAGGCTGAGATACGTCGTCAGGGCTGCGCCCTTGTTCCCGCGCTCTTCCTTTACAACCTGCACCAGCAGAACCTGGCGGCGCTGGATGACGTCCTGTATCTTGTATTTGCGACGCAACGCCATGCGCTTCGCGCGCGCTTCGTCGACTTCCTTGGCGCGGCTGCGTCCCTTGCCCGGGCGGCGTCCACGACCGTGGCGTCCGCGATCCTTCGACCGACCTTCGCTCTCGTCGTCGTCGCTTTCGTCTTCTTCCTCGTCCTCGTCTCGGTCGAGCTGGCCTTCCTCGATCGTGGCGACATCGTCCTTGTCGGAGGTGTCTACTTCCTCGAGACCGTCTTCAGCGAGATCTTCTGCAAGCGCTTCGGAGCTTTCGTCATCTGCGTCATATTCGTCGCCGGGCATCTCGCCGCGCTCTTCCTCTTCGGCGCGCAAGCGTTGTTCTTCCTCGGCGACCTCGGCTTCCGCTGCCAGCAGCGCCTCACGGTCTTCCTTCGGGATCTGGTAATAGTCGGGATGAATTTCGCTGAAGGCGAGAAAACCGTGTCGGTTACCGCCAAAATCGACGAAGGCTGCCTGAAGTGAAGGTTCTACTCGCGTTACCTTGGCGAGGTAGATGTTGCCCTTGATCTGCCGCTTGTCGGCAGATTCGAAATCGAATTCCTCAATCCGGTTTCCCTTGAGGACCGCCACCCGGGTTTCTTCCTGGTGGCGCGCGTCGATTAGCATGCGCGTTGCCATTAATAATTCTCCATGCGCTGCGGGGCGGGGTAAACCCGCCGTGCCTGCTGCGCTTCAGTGTAGGAAATCCGCCTTTTCCCGAAGGACTAGCGGCATTGGAAATCCAGCTTGTCGCATTGGCGAGAGGCTGGTGATTCGTGTCTGCGAGGGCGCCCTGGACCGATTTACGGGCCGTCCGTCCTCCTGCCGCGGCGAAACGGTGAACCGCCTGCATGCTTTTGGCCGGGAGGGTGAGAAGCGTGTCCTGCATCAACCTGTTCGTTCGATGCCGAGGCCGGAATGGCGACGGCGACCTCGGTGGAGTGACCCTCTTCGTCGCGAATGTTGCGCGCCGATCGGAGGCACCGGTTTTCCGAGTACTTGTTCGCTAGCACCGTGGGTATCACTCGGCAACTATATTGCGCCGTTCATGCCTTAGCCCCTAACCATTGGCCCGAAATGAAACGCCGTTTCCCGCTTCTTGCCCTTGTGCTGTTGCCACTCGTCATCGTTGGTGGGTTGGTGATGCTGGCACGCGGCACGGGCGTAGTGGGTCAGGGCGCAGGATTTGTGGCCCGGGTCGAACTGCCTCGCGAAGCCAGCCAGATCGGCCTGCCTGAGGTGGAGGGCGACGCAGACCTTCCATTGATCGTCATCGACGCTGGGCATGGAGGACACGATCCGGGTGCCTCGGCTCGCGGTTATATCGAAAAAGATTTGGTCTTGGGTTTGGCAAAGGCTTTGCGGGCAGAGCTCGAAGAAAGGAATATTGCCCGTGTTGCGCTTACCCGGGATGAGGACATCTATCTCCTTCACACGGAGAGATATCGTATGGCACAGCGGCTTGGGGCAGACCTTTTCCTGTCGCTTCACGCCGACAGCGCGGGCGCACAGGGCGAGGTTGCGGGAGCCAGCATCTATACGCTTTCGCAGGAGGCATCGAGCCGCGCCGCGGCGCTGTTCGCACAGCGCGAAAACGCATCCGGTGTGATTGGTGGTGTGGACCTTTCGCAGCAGAACAAAGAAGTCAGCGACATTCTGGTGGAGCTTTCGCAACGCCGCACGCAAGAACAATCGCGCGATTTCGCCGCAATGATCCAGCGTGAAGGACAGGGAACAATTGAGTTTCATCCTCAAGCTCGGCGCTCTGCATGGCTTGCGGTGCTGCGCGCTCCGGACGTTCCTTCAGTACTCTATGAAAGCGGCTTTATCTCAAATGAGGAGGACGCGATGCGGCTCGCATCCGAGGAGGGGAAAGAGGCTTTCGCCGGCGTCATGGGGCGTGCGATCCGCGCCTACTTTGCCCGCCAAAGCGACAATTGATCGAAAGTCGGGATTCTTGTTCTGGTATTGTCCAGAATGCGCATGCTAAGGTCGGCCCCGATTATGGTTGCCATTCCCAAACTGGACTATGTCCGCCAGCGCCTGACGGGTGATCCTGCGCGTTTCCTCGCTTGGATGCGAGAGAACTGGCACCACAGCCGCCGTTTGCGCGTGCTGACCTATCTCGTCGGTATCGGCTTGATTCTGCTCGTGCTCGCATGGGCCTCACTCGCGCGGAACTTGCCAGAAGCCGATTCGCTTCTCGAATATGAAACGCCGCTCCCCACCGTGGTTCGGGGTGTGGACGGGGAGATCGTCCATTCCTATGCCCGTGAAAGACGCGTGCAGCTGCAGTATGTCGATTTCCCGCAGCAGATGATTGAGGCGTTCCTCTCCGCAGAAGACAAGACCTTCTTCAGTCATGGCGGGGTGGATTTCACAGGCACCCTCAATGCCGTCATCGACTACGCCACCAAGTTTGGCTCGGATGAGCGAGCAGTCGGCGGTTCGACCATCACCCAGCAGGTCGCGAAGAACCTTTTGCTCGGAGACGAATATTCGGTCACCCGCAAGCTCAAGGAAATGATCCTTGCGCAGCGCATCGAACAGGTGCTGACGAAACAGGAAATCCTTGAGCTTTATCTCAATGAAATTCCCCTTGGGCGCCGGAGTTTCGGAGTCCAGGCCGCCGCTCGTGCTTATTTCGACAAGGATGTTGACGACCTCGAACTTCATGAAACCGCCTTCCTTGCGATCCTGCCAAAGGCACCGGAACGGTATGGTCGTTCGCGTTACGAAGATTTGGCCATTGAGCGCCGCAATTTCGTGCTCGATCAAATGGCTGCAAACGATTTCGTGAACGCCTCGGAGGCAGCCGCGGCCAAGCAGCAACCTCTCGGCCTGGTCCAGCAACGCTCGGAACGCTCGGCAGATGCTGGGTACTTCCTCGAAGAAGTGCGCAGGCAGCTGATAGATGAATTTGGCGAGACTTCCGACGACGGGTCTAACAGCGTTTATGCCGGCGGTCTGTGGGTACGCACCTCGCTCGATGTCGAACTGCAGGACGCAGCGCGCGACGCCCTGCGCGCGCAACTGCTTCGCTATCATGGAAATCGTGGGTACACGGGACCTGTTGCGACGCTGAACCCCGACAACGGCGACCTTCACGGACAGCTTCTCTCGTCCAACATCTCGATCAACTACGAGGATTGGCGCATCGGCGTGGTAACCGAGGCGGGCTCATCACCCAAGATCGGCCTGACCAACGGTGAAGATTACGATTTGTCGGGTGCCCCATCCTCGATCAAAGTGGGCGATGTCGTCGCAGTAGAGGAATCCGGCGGCGGCTACAGGATACGGGGCGTGCCGGAAGTGTCAGGTGCGTTTCTTGCCGCCTCGCCCAAGACAGGCCGAATTTTGGCCATGCAGGGTGGTTTTGATAGCCGCCTAGGCAGCTTCAACCGTGCCACGCAGGCGTTGCGTCAGCCGGGTTCGACGATCAAGCCTTTCGTCTATGCCGCAGCTCTCGATAACGGGATGACTCCCGCCACCATGGTTCCCGACCAGACATTCTGTGTCTGGCAAGGTGCGAACTTAGGCGAAAAATGCTTCCGGAATTTCGGCGGAGGTGGTGGCGGGGAGCACACCATGCGGTGGGGTCTCGAGCAGAGCCGGAACCTCATGACCATCCATATCGCCGACGACACGGGGATGAAGAACGTTACCGAAACGATTAAGCGTCTCGGCGTCGGTGATTACGAACCATACTACTCTTTCGCACTAGGAGCCGGTGACACGACCGTTGCGAAAATGGTCAATGGGTATGCAGCGTTGGCCAACTGGGGCCGACAGCATGAAGGATCTGTAATCGATTACGTGCAGGACCGGCACGGCAAGGTCATCTACCGCAGTGACATTCGCGAATGCGTAAGCTGCAAAATGGACGAGTGGGATGGACAGCCCATGCCTCGCTTCGAACCGGGAGGCAGGCAGGTGCTGGACCCGCGGACCGCGTTTCAGGTCGTCCATATGCTGCAGGGCGTCGTGACCCGCGGCACAGCCGTTCGTCTGCGGAGCCTCGAATTGCCGCTCTTCGGCAAGACGGGAACCACCAACGGTCCGACTAATGCGTGGTTCGTGGGTGGGACGCCTGAGATCATCGCGGGGATGTATGTCGGCTTCGACCAGCCGCGTAATCTCGGGGGGTGGGTGCAGGGCGGCAATACCGCCGCGCCGATCATGAAGCAGTTTATCGAAGAAACGCACGAGCGCTGGACGGCGGATGATTTCATCGCGCCGCCCGGCATTCGCATGGTCAAGATCGACCGGCGCACCGGGAAGCGCGTATTTGAAGGATCGCCGAGCAACGAACCGACAGCCTCGGTGATCTGGGAGGCTTTCAAACCGGATACCGAACCTGCACGCTCCACCAGGTCCGATGAACTGGCAGCACGTCGCAGCGAGATTCTCGAGCTGATACGCCGCGCCCGGGAAGGGGTGCGCGCACGGAGCGCCCAGCTCGCCGAGGAGCAGCCTTCGGATTTCGTCGAGGACCAGGGTGGCATCTACTAGCCCGCCGCTCCGCGAAACTTTACAATCGCCGTCCGAGCGCTAGGTGGGCGGACCAATCGTTTGAGGAATTGAACCATGCGTGCCGAAGGGCAGGCCTATATCGACCGCATCGAAGCTGCACTCGCTCTCGTGCGCCAGTCGCTGGACTGGGAGCGCGCCCTTCGCCGCCTGGATGAACTGGACGCGCGGGTGCAGGATCCCACGCTTTGGGATGATCCAAAGCAGGCTCAGGCCATAACCCAGGAACAGAAGCGTCTCGAGACCGCGATCAATACCGTGCGCGAAATTGAGAGCGAAATGAGCGATGCCATCGAGTTCGTCGAGATGGGTGATACTGAAGGTGACGATGAGGTGGCCAAGGATGGCCTCTTGAGCCTCGCAGTGCTGGCCGATCGCGCCGACCGCGACAAGGTACAGGCCTTGCTGTCGGGAGAGGCCGACGGAAACGATACCTACATAGAAATTCACGCCGGCGCGGGCGGTACCGAGAGCCAGGACTGGGCTGAGATGCTCTTCCGCATGTATGGCCGCTGGGCCGAGCGTCGGGGTTTCAAGGTGGAGACGGTCGAATACCAGGCTGGTGACCAAGCTGGCATCAAGGGCGCGACCCTGCTTCTCAAAGGGGAGAACGCCTACGGCTACGCCAAAACGGAGAGCGGCGTACACCGCCTTGTCCGTATCAGCCCTTATGACAGTTCGGCCCGCCGCCACACCAGCTTCAGTTCGGTCTGGGTATACCCGGTGATCGACGATGATATCGATATCGAGATCAACCCTTCCGATCTCAAGATAGATACTTACCGCGCATCCGGCGCAGGCGGTCAGCACGTTAACACGACGGACTCTGCAGTACGCATAACCCATCAGCCGACAGGCATCGTCGTCGCGAGTCAGAACGATCGCAGCCAGCATAAGAACAAGGCTACGGCCATGAACATGCTCAAGGCGAGGCTATTCGAGCGCGAGATGGCAGAGCGCGAGGCTGTGGCATCGGGGGAATATCAGGAGAAAAGCGAGATAGGGTGGGGGCACCAGATCCGCAGTTATGTCCTGCAGCCCTATCAGATGGTCAAGGATCTGCGCACGGGCGTACAGTCACCCACTCCCGACGATGTTCTGGATGGCGCGCTCGAACCGTTCATATCGGCTGCGCTGGCCCAGCGGGTGACAGGCGAGCAGGTCGAGGTGGAGGACACCGAGTGACACGGTGCGCGCAGTTCGTGCTTGTTGCTTCATTGCTAATTTCGGCATGCATAGAACAGCCGGAAGAGGAAACGCCTTTTCCAGAGCCTGACCGACCGGTTTCGGAAATTGGCTCCAATCAGTTTTCGACCGAGGATCAGCGCGACAGCCGCGGCGAAGCTCAAACGGTCATGGACCTTGCAGAAATCGCTCCAGGTATGACCGTGGCGGATATCGGCGCTGGAAACGGGTATTACACAGTTCGTCTGGCCGAGCGAGTAGACGCAGAAGGGCGTGTATTGGCGCAGGATATTGACCAGCGCGCGCTCGGTCGGCTTGCACGGCGCGTCGAGCGGTACAGGCTCGATAATGTTTCTATCCGTCGCGGTGAAGTCGCCGACCCAAAGCTGCCAGACAACAGCTTCGACCGCATTTTCATGGTGCACATGTACCATGAAATCGAGCAACCGTATGAATTCCTCTGGCATATGTGGCCCGCCTTGCGAAACGAAGGGCAGGTTATAGTAGTTGATATCGACCGACCGACCGACCAGCACGGCATCGCGCCCAAGCTGCTGTTTTGCGAGTTCGAACAGGTGGGTTTCAAGCTTGTGGAGTTCGTCGAGCGGCCCGATCTCAAGGGGTATTTCGCGCGCTTCGAACGCGCAGAAAAGCGTCCCGATCCCGAAGCGATCACTGCTTGTCCCAATACTTGACGCACCCCTGCGGGACAGCCCCTTCGCCAACTCGGGCGCTACCCGCCAAACGAAATTTTCTGCGCCCTTTTCAGTAACCAGACGGGGTGCTAGGCGCAG
The DNA here is from genome assembly GCA_964410035.1 of uncultured Qipengyuania sp. Lineage (GTDB taxonomy): Bacteria > Pseudomonadota > Alphaproteobacteria > Sphingomonadales > Sphingomonadaceae > Qipengyuania. The sequence goes on from CAYPGL010000039.1 coordinate 9,584, forward strand.
CCTCGAATAATACGCTATGGTGAGGAGTACCGTCTGGGATGGCAAATTTCCCAACCAGTTTTGACCGTGACGATCTGCTAAAGTGCGCACGGGGCGAGTTGTTCGGTCCCGGCAATGCGCAGCTGCCCGAACCGCCGATGCTGATGATGGACCGGATTACCGAAATCTCGGGCGATGGCGGTCCTCATGGCAAGGGCCACGTGGTCGCGGAATTTGACATCAAACCGGACCTTTGGTTCTTCGAATGCCATTTCCCCGGTAATCCGATCATGCCCGGCTGTCTCGGTTTGGACGGGCTATGGCAGCTTACGGGCTTCAATCTGGGTTGGCGAGGCTGGGAGGGGCGCGGCTATGCGCTGGGCGTTGGTGAGGTCAAGCTGACCGGGATGGTGCGTCCCGACCGCAAGATGCTCACCTACTACGTGGACTTCACAAAGGCGATACAGACCCGCCGCTTGACGATGGGTGTGGCCGACGGGCGCGTAGAAGCCGATGGCGAAGTCATCTATCAAGTCAAAGATATGAAAGTTGCCTTGTCAGAGGCGTGAGAGGATAACATGCGTCGAGTCGTCGTAACCGGTCTGGGGATCGTCTCCTCGATTGGCAACAATGCCGCCGAAGTGCTGGCCGCGCTGAAAGCGGGCAAATCCGGCATCACCTTCAACGAGGAAATGGCCGAACATGGCTTCCGTTCGCAGATTGCTGGGGCGGTCGGCCTCGATGTCTCCGAGCATGTAGATAAGCGCACGCTGCGCTTCATGGGGCCCGGTGCGGCCTATGCCCATATTGCCATGGGACAGGCCATTGCCGATGCCGGGCTGGAGGAAAAGGACATCATCAATCCGATGACGGGCCTTATCGCCGGATCAGGCGGACCCTCCACCTCAGCCATGCTTGCGGCCCACCAGACGGTGCTGAAGACCGGCGCGACGAAGCGCATCGGACCGTTTGCCGTGCCAAAGTGCATGTCCTCCACTGTAAGCGCCAACCTTGCCACGGCCTATCAGATCAAGGGCATGAACTTTTCCATCACTTCGGCCTGTTC
>CAYPGL010000040.1:0-10601 GCA_964410035.1 uncultured Qipengyuania sp.
GTGCGGCGCACGGAAAATTAGTAACCCCCGAGACAGTTGGATCTTTGGCGCTGCCATCAGGGGTTTCTTAGCGCCAGCCCCGTACCCGGGCTGCCTTCTCCTCTTCCGCATCGAGAGCAGATCCCGAGGCCATGTCTTGCGCCCGTGCGAGGATCTCACCGTCGCCAGCACCTGCCATGCGGTAGTCGGTAGGGGCACCTTCGCTACCTTCGCCGAGCGCTTCTAGTCTCCAGCCTTCGTCGTCACGGCAGGCGATCCCGCCGCCCGCGCTGCCACTGAAGGCGCGGCAATACCGTCCCTGCTCGGTGCGGAAAGAAAGGAGCACGCGGGTTTCCCCTCCGGGCGCTTGGCTTGCAACGAGGGTGTCTTCGAGCACTGCGGCGAGCTTGGTATTGGCATAGACCTCCGTTTCGTTGCTCAAGCTTGGCAGGAACAGGGCCAGCGCCAGTGAGGCTGCCAGCGCCGGACCGGCAATCCAGCCCCAGTGCGGTGAGCGGCGACGCGTTTCACGCCGCTCGCGGGCGCCAGCGAAATCAGCCACATCTGGTTCCTGCGATTCGGCGAGCATCGCGGCGAGCCGGTCGGGCACGGGTTGATCGAGCACCGGTGCATAGTGCCCGGCGAGCATTGCCTTGAGCGCCTTGTGCTGTTCCACCTGCCGCTCGAGGTCAGGATCGGCCTTTACGGCGGCGGCGATTTCCGCTTCGCGCTCTGCGGAAAGTTCCCCATCGGCAAAAGCAGTTAGATCTTCCGAGGAAATGGTCACGTTCCTTCTCCCAGCATTGCCATCAACGCATCGCGCCCGCGCACGAGGCGCGAATTGAGCGTGCCGACCGGACAACCGACGATCTCTGCGGCTTCCTTGTAGGCATAGCCTTCAACCATCACGAGCAGCACGGCTTCGCGCTGGTCTCCGGGCAGTTTCTGCATGACGCGATCGACATTGTTCAGTTCCACTGCTGCCTCCTGCGCGCCGTCTCCGCCGACACTGATGCCCACTTCCTCAGGGACGAAGGTTTGCAGGCTGCGGGTCGTTTTGCGGCCCTCGTCGATCCAGATATTCCGCATGATCCGATACATCCAGCTGTCGAGCCGCGTGCCTTCTTCCCATCCGGACCGGTTGGAGAGTGCGCGCTCGATCGTCATCTGGCAGAGATCGTCACCGTCGTGCGGGCTGCCGGACAGCCCGATCGCGAAGCGGCGCAACCGGGGCATCAAAGCCAGCAAGTCTTTCTCGAACGATGTGTTCAGTGTCTCTGCCTTCCAGGGATTAAACGGACGAGTGCATGCGTTTCATCCATGCTTAATGCGTTTTAGTTGATGAGCGAGACCCTGATGCGAATTTTTTCCCTGCTTTGTGCCGGACTGGTCCTGATCGCTGCCCCGCTTGCTGCGCAGGTTGCCTTGCCGCGCGTTCAGTTGCCGCAGGTGGGGCCGGTCGTGGGTGGAACGCTCGACGCGCTCCACGAGACGCGGGCCGATTTGCAGCGCTCTATAGAAAGGCTCGCCCGTAAACGGCTCAGGACCATCGAGCGGCTGGTGCAGCGCAATCCCGACGCTATCGAGCTCGATGCCGCAGGCGAACCCGCTCGTGCAGGCGAACTGTTGGTCATGGATGTCTCGGCAGACGACCTCGTCCCCGCGCTCGACGCCGGGTTCATCCTGCTCTCTCGCGAAGAGGTGGACGGGCTCGGTCTCTCGCTCATGCGAGTGGGCACACCTGCAGGCATGGAACTGGCAGAGGCGCAGGACGCTCTCACTCGCCTCTTGCCGAAGGCGGATATCAGTACGGACAACCTCCATTTCCAATCCGGTAGCGCAAACGGCGCGATACTTGCGGTCTCGTCGCAGGGTGTCTCGAGAAGCGCGGTACCGGTCGGTATGATCGACGGCGCACCTGGCCCGGCGGTCAAGGTCGCGGAAACCCGTGGCTTTGCCGCGGGCGCGCCCTATCCCAGTCATCACGGTAGCTCAGTCGCGTCGCTCCTCGCCCACGCGGGAGCTGACATCATCCGGGTCGCCGACGTCTACGGAACCGACAAGGCGGGTGGTAATGCGCTGGCGATGGCAAAGGGTCTCGGCTGGCTGGTCTCACGCGGCAGCAAGGTGGTGACGATCAGCCTGGTTGGCCCGCGCAACATAGTGCTCGAAAGAGCAATCCGCGCGGCGCAGCGCAAGGGCGTGGTCGTTGTGGCGGCGGTCGGCAATGATGGTCCCGCTGCCCCGCCTGCCTATCCCGCATCTTATGACGGTGTGGTGGCTGTGACCGCAGTCGACGGTAAGCGCCGTGCTCTGATAGAGGCGGGCCGTGCGCTCCATTTGGACTACGCCGCCCCTGGCGCCGACATTTACGGTCGTAATGCCAAGGGCAAACGCATCAGGCTGCGCGGCACTTCTTTCGCCACTCCGCTTGTTGCCGCCCGCGCAGCAAACGCAATCGGACAGGATCGAAACTGGCGCAGCGCACTCGACGCCGAAGCGATCGACTTGGGAAGCAAGGGTGCCGACGATACCTACGGCAGGGGCTTGGTCTGTGCTGCCTGCAACGGGAGCTGAAAATTTTTTACGCGCTTATGGATTAAGCGGCGTAGCCCACCCGTTTTCCTTTCGAACGGATGCAACGACCCCCTCGCATCCGCAATCGGAAAGGAACTTATGATGAAGTCTCTCCTAGTTGCCGCTTCGGCATTCACCCTTGTTGCAGCCCCAGCCCATGCGCAGTTGCTTGGAAGCGGCGGCGTCACTGGCTCGCTCAATGGCACGGTCGGCTCGACTGTGCGCGCGCCGTCTGAGCCGCTGCGCTCGGCGACCCGCGGCACGATCCGCGGCGATGCCGCCACCCGCGGTAACCAGAATGTCGATCGAAAGAACGGCAGCGTTGCCATCGACCGCAGCGTGGGCACCAGCCTCGATGCAACTACCGGCCAGCTGCTCGGCACTCCTGCAGGTGAGGCTTCGGGCAACGCCTCGGGCTCGGCTAACGCCTCGGGTTCGGGCAGCGCCAATGCGCAGATGATTGGCACCGATGCCGTGAGCGGCATCGTGGCCGATGGAGCAGGTAAGGCAAGCGGGGCGGTTTCGACCGTGAGAAACGCCGCCACGCCCGCCGTCGGCTCGGCCCGCGATCGAATCTCTGGCGCGGCCAACCAAGGCGGAAACGTAGCCGGATCGGCGAGCGGCGCGGCCTCGGGAGCGGGAATGATCAATAGCGGAATGCTCGCCCTTGCAGGCAGTGGCGCCGCTCAGGGTGAAGGCGCCTTCGCGGTCGCCCCCGGAATGCCCGTCCAGGTCCCCTCGGGCGAGCAGCTCGGCACTGTCCGCGAGATTGTGGCAACGCGCAGCGGCCAAGTGCGTCAGCTAATCGTCGAAACCAAGAACGGCCTCACCACCATTCCCGCGGGCAGCCTGTCGGCCAGCGGTAACGTGCTGATCGCTGGCAGTGCGAGCGGAACAGCATCCAACGAGAGTCCCGCCGAGGCAAGCGGCACCGAATAAGTCGCAGCCCGGTAAACGAAGGCCGGATCCCCCAAACGGGTGTCCGGCCTTTTCTCAAGTCCCGACCTGCAGTTCATCACAGCCAGACCAGCCGAAAATATCGGATCATGGAGCAAGTCCTTATGCGGATCGCGCAACTAACCCTGATTTTCTCATGCCTGAGCGTTCCCGCAATGGCGCAAGAATCCGCCCCGACCCTAGACGAAGGGCAGGATCCCGAGAGCGACATCACGCTGCTCGCCGGGTCAAATTACGTGTCAGGAGACGTCAACGGTCAGGACTATGAAACGATCGCGGTGAGCGCTGGTATCGCCGCGCGATCCGGTCGTTTTTCCTTCGCTGCCTCAATCCCCTACGTTGTCACTTCAGCTCCCGAAGAACTGATCGTCAGCAATGGCGGCGTGCTAGGAACTCCGCTGCTTTCGCAGCCATCGACGCAGACGCGTCAAGTTACTCGCAAGGGTGTCGGTGATCTCGTTTTGCAAGGCGGATACTCTGTACCTCTCGGCAGCGTGAATGCATTTATTGGGGCTAATGTGAAGGTCCCGACAGCCTCACGAGAGAAAGCGCTAGGCACAGGGGAGCTGGATTATGACGTAAGCGGTCAGGTTTCGAGGCGATTTGGGCGAGCGATCCCCTTTGTATCTGCCAGCTATACTGTGGTCGGTGAGCCTGAAGGGTTTGATGTTCGCAACACCTTGAGTGGAAGCGCAGGCAGCCATTTGATTCTAGGCAACACGAGTTCGGTAACATTGGACTATAGCTACGAAGAATCGGCCACACGGAGTGTCGAAAACCACCAGTCTGTGGGCGTCGGCTTGGAAACTGATGTCTCCTCTCATTTAAGACTGGGAATTGATGCGCGCGCCGGGTTAACTGAAGACGCTCCCGACGCCCGCATCGGAGTAAGAATGGGTATTGGATTTTGACCGCTGTCGGCGTTCGATGAGTCAGGTAGAGTTCGAGGGGAATCAAGATTACGGAGATTTGCAACCGGCCAGCTTCTTAGAGCTCGGTTGCTCCGCGTTCGGCGATTTTGCTAATGAAGCGGGCGCTCGACTACATGACCATGCTCACCGGAGTGCTTGTTGCTGAGACCATTCCGGACAGCATATTGCCGTATGACACATGTAGATATCGAGTGCCTTATGATCGCCTCCTGGCCCCACGCTTTCCGGCTTCAGCATCGATCTTAACCTTCACTGCCTCCACTACGTTGGTGGCCTGAAGTTTGGAGAGGAGCCTTGCGCGGTGAATTTCCACAGTTCGAACGCTTATGCCCAATACCTGCGCCACCACCTTGTTGCTTCCGCCCTCGGACAAGCAGTCGAGCACCTGGCTTTCGCGGGGACTAAGGCTCTTAAGTCGATTGATAGCCTGCGTTCTCTCGCGCTCTTGTTCAAGCTGTTCCTCGGAAGATCTGAGGACCGCGACAATCCGGTTCTGCAGGCGCTCCGGCTCGATCGGCCAAGGAAGATAATCCACGACGCCGAGATGAAATGCATCCGAGATCCGGAAGGCATCCGCTTGCTGGGCGTAGGCCATGACCGGCCCGCTAGCACCCATCCGCAACTGAGTCTCAAGGACACTTTCGATCGCTTGGTCCTCGTCGCAGACCAGGAGAATCTCGTTGTCGCGGCAAAATCCCGCCAGTTCGTCAGCATTCTCGAACGGCTCCACGTGGCTGGCGATCTTCAGTAAGTCCTGAGCAAATGCTGCCCTGCGCCTGGAGTTGCTGTCTATGATGGCAAGTTTGGGGCGGTCGACTATGTGGCTTAGCATTCCCCTTACCTTCCGAAACTGAACAGTCGAGCAGCCGGGGTCAAAAAACCCGTCCTGTTCGCAGGCTGAATAATGTGTCTTTTCCGACAATGAGATGATCGATCAGGTTGATATCCAAGGGGCCGAGCAACTCCCGCAACCTTAGAGTTTGCCTGATGTCTGCCCCGCTGGGCTCGGCGCAGCCAGAGGGATGGTTGTGGAGCAGCGTCACCCCGGCCGCATCGAAGGATAGGCAGCGGGCCACTAGTCGCCTTGCCGTAACCGAGACTTCCCGGGCACTCCCCTGTGCGAGTGTCTCGCATGCGAGGCGCGCTCCGCTATGGTCGCTGTAGATGGCGACGAGGCGTTCGAACGAACAGGCCGCCAGATCGGCGACAATTCCGCTCAGCGCCAACTGCGATAGGAGCCCCACTTCTTCTGCCGTCGCAGATGCAGTACCAAGCCGATCAGCAGGAACATCGTCTGCAGGTAGAATGGACTGTAGCTTGCGACCGCATAAGCGAAAGGATGAACCGAGGCGGCCAACTCCCGGCCGAAATGGCTCAGCACCATGATCAGCTGCAACCCGCCGATCCAAAGCGGATAGATCCGGTTTGCCCTGAGCGCCACGACCGCAAAACCGATTAGGCTTGCGCTGTCTATGACCAAATGGCCAAGATCGATTGCCGTATAGTCGCTGACGATCCACATCGAACTCCCGCCCGTAGCTATCAAATGATAGATCCGGTCGACTGCCTGCATGGCCACGAGGATCGCCGCGACGCTCTTTTCCGGTCCGCCGCCACGCCAAAAACAGGCGAAAGCGAGGACGAGGGTGGCAATTGCGGAAATCGTTCCGCGATAATACCAGACGTCGATGTCCATTCACGGCCTTTGGGTGCGCCATTGCAGGTAGTCAATCCGGACGCTGCAGTCAGCCGGCTGCCTGCGCGGCTTCTCCGCCAGCTTCTGCCATGTGGCGATCGGGGCACTCTCCGTCCTCGGCAGGCAGTGCTTTAACGTCCTCGTTGAGCTTGCGAAGGTCGCCGTGCATCTGGAACGTCAGCGAACTTGCCTTAAGTAGCGACTGCTGTGCTGTAGCCATGCGTAGGAGGACAGACTGTCCTGCAGCTGGAGGAACATCTTCGAGCGAGCGAGCCATGAGCAGATCGTTGTTGAGCGAGGCAGCGGCTTTCATGGCAGTCTCGATGGCAGACTCGAGTTCGGCAAGGCTTCGCTGGATGCGGAGGCCGGCAATGGGAAGGGTGGTCATGTCGTGGTCTTCCGAAACACCCCTCGCTCTCGCGGCGGGAGTGGTCTGGTCCAGGAGGCCGGATCAGGCGGAAATGAGGATTTCGGACAGCGCCTGCATCGCCGCGATCACCATGATCACGGCAGCAGGCAGTCCGACTGCAATGGCCAACATATAGGCCAGACGCAGGACCGTTCCGCGCTCTCCGTCGAGAGCCCCCGGGACGACCCGGTCTCTGCCTTCCACAAACCACTTGCCCGTCCAGTCGTCGGGGCTTGCGGCAAAGTCGGAAAAGGCAAAGGTCCTTTCGTCGTCCCGGTGAACCGAATGGTCCGGTTCGGAACTGGGCGGGAGGTTGAATTTCGCCGATGGGGAGCTTTCAAGGGGGTCTGTTCCTGCGAGGCTCGCGTGAATTTGCGCCAGATCGCCAAGCGTCTGGACTCCGAACCGCTGTTTCAGGACTTGGGTATACTGTCCGACCCGCGCGACGGAGATATCGAGTTCGGCTGCTATCTCCTTATAAGACCGGCGTTCGGCGATCCGGCCGAACACGATAGCTTGCCGCTCGGTAAGTGAGCGACGAACCTCGTCAGGGGAAGCGGCGCTGTGTGACATGAAGCTACCTTAAAGAATGCTCCCGCCTTTGTTAACACCTGGCGGGTGCACCCTCTCCACTAACGACCAGCCGAGGGGTCTCTCCTAAGATTGAATTGTCTTCCGGCGATAAATTTCAGGTCGTTCCAGATTGAAACGGGCGGCAGTTTGCGCTGTCTGACGAATTGCCACTCAAGACTGTGCCATCTAGGGATAACGGTGAAGGCGCTTCGGCCATTTCCGAACGGTTTGCCGCTAACGGCGTGCCGCTGCGGTTTGGCCGAGCGTCTTCACCCGCTCTGCTTACGGCCGGGAATTCCTCAGGAATTTTACGCGAACATACATCCTGCTGCCGAGTTTTCGTTTGGAGAAGCAGACATCCGGCAGTGCAGCGTAATCGTGTTAATGGCAGATCGAATTTGATCGTCGTAGTTTAGGAAATAAAGTAATCTCCGGGTCTGGCAAAGCGGAAGACAGCGTCGACGATAGGAGGAGACGATGTTTCAAAAGGTTGTATTAGCCTACGATGGCAGCAAAGCATCCGGAGTAGCTCTGACGCAAGCTGCAGATATTGCTTCCAAGTATGGGGCAGAGCTTAACCTGATAGGTGTTGTTTCCTCCATTCCTAGCACCGCGCTGACCGATCCTTATCCGCAAGACGACTTCATAGTCGCGGGGCGAAGCCGCATTGAGCATGCGCTACTTACTCAATCAGAAAAGTTTCGAGCGCGGGGTTTAGGGGTGAAGACCGAAGTTCTGGAAGGCAGTCCGGCAAATGAAATTGCTAAGTATGCGAAGAAAATTGGTGCCGATCTGGTGGTCATCGGGCACGCGGATAAGGGCTATATTGCACGGTGGTTCGAAGGGTCTACGGGAGCCAAATTAATTCGTGACCTCCCATGCAGTCTCCTGATCGCCACCGCGAATTAGTCTCCGCGGGATATGGCGTTGTAAAAAATCACCAAGCAAATAACGGGTTAAGAGGAATAAACTGCTCCAACTAGGAAGATCTTCGTTGAATGGCGTCGCACCGCGAGCGTCCCTGTCTATTCTGCTTCCTTCACGCAGCGATAAGGACGGCGACATCACAGATTGATCTAAAGGAACGGCGACTATTGCTTGCGACTAGGAAATGAGGCGACGCATGAAATACGCAATATCTGTCATGTTGGTTTCGCTGATGCTGGTAGGCTGCCAATCGAGCCATGGCGTCCAGCACGCGGATAGCCAAAATAAGGCGCCTGATTTCGTCGTAGGGGTCTGCGGAGAATGTCATGCAGTTACGGCTAATGCCATCTCTCCAAAGCCAGACGCACCAGGGTTCGCCGAGATTGCGAATAGCTCTGGTCTCACGCGCGAGACCCTTAAGGCTTTCCTGTCAGATGCGCATAATTACCCGATGCAGATGGACGTCGATCTCGATGAAACTGACATTGAATTGATCGCAGACCATATCATGACTCTGCAATCGGAAGAATATGCCAGGCAACCATCCTGAAGGCAGCGGTGCCTACGCAGAACGGGATCGAACATCGAAATCTCCAGCAACGATGTGCCCGATCCTTCGACGCCAGCAAACCTTTGGGAACGGGTTTCGCGCCCTCGGGCGTTACTGGGAATTCGTGACGACGAGAGTATCGATTGGAAGGCTTCGTAATAGCTCGTTAGCGGTGCTCCCGATGCTCGCGTGCCTAAGGGCGGACTCTCCGTGGGTCCCGAGAACTAGCAAGTCGGTTTCGCTCTCGCGTATGTCCTTTCGAAGCGCACCGCCGGGGCTGCCATAAACAAGATGCGTCGTGACACGCTTGCGAGTTTCAGGATCAATCTCTTCCAAGAACTCGTCAAACACTTTCCGCTCAGCTTTTTCGACGTCCTTCTTCACATATTCAGCCTTTTGCCACCCTTCGAACGGCACGTGGTAGGCATGGATCAGCTGGAAATCCGCCTTGGGAAAAAGTTCTGCGGCCTTCTCCAGCGCCACTCGGGATGGAGTATAAAAATCAGTCGCGCACGCAATGCGGCGATATGGCGCGGTGGCCCTGGTCTTCACAACGAGGACTGGAACCGGCGAGTGGCGGATCACGTAATCGACAGCCGTCCCCAGCAAGAAGTCCTTCATGCTGTTGAAGCGCGCCACTCCGAGCACGATCAGGCTGGCACCCTCTTCTTTGGCGACGCTGGCGATCGCGTAGTCCGCGCGCTCAATCGGATACCGGAAAGTGACCTTAATATCGCTATCCGGCAGTACGGACCGCATCCGCTTGTCGAGCTCGCCACGTGTCGGCGGATCGCCGAGAGCGGGATCGAGAGCATGCACGAGGACAACTTCGGAGCCCCACTCTTTTGCCAATTCTAATGCGCGATCGATTGCGCGATCCGCTTCCGCGCGAAAATCAGTTCCTACAACAATTTTGCCCGGCATGACTAATCGGCCCTTTCGGTTCTGCTCCTGCTTCCCCACGCAAAACTACCATTAAGGATGTAGTTCGACAAGAATTTCAGTAGTTCTGCTATCGACAAGCACAGCGGGTTTGCAGAGAGTTGGAGCTATGGAATCGCAGCTACACATTCCCTACTTGCGCGAGGTCATTGTCTTTTTGGTCGTGGCTGGATTTGCAGTGCCGTTACTGCAGAGAAAATTCAGTCCGGTTCTTGGATATCTGCTAATTGGCGGACTGATCGGTCCCTACGGGCTCGGACTTTTCGCCGACGAAATTCCAGTCGCGTCGTTTCTGGTGATTGATGATATTGAGGGCGTTCGAGCACTTGCCGAGATCGGGATCGTGTTTCTTTTGTTCGCCATCGGGCTTGAGCTTTCGCTAGACAGACTCTGGTCGATGCGACGACTGGTTTTCGGCCTTGGGAGTGCGCAAATTGTCGTCACCGGGACCCTGATAGGCGGTATAGCTTACGCGTGGGGTAATCCCCCTGCAGCGGCGCTCGTTTTAGGTGCGTGTCTCGCGCTTTCGTCCACGGCGATCGTCATGCAATTGCTGATCGAAAAGAGCAGGCTTACCACCCCGGTGGGGCGCTCGGTCTTTTCAGTTCTGCTGATGCAAGACCTGGCAGTGGTTCCAATCCTTTTTGTCGTCGGAGTGCTCGGAACCGTTTCAGCCGACGAAGGCATCTTCGGGGGCCTTGCTTTGGCAATGGGCGAAGCTGCGGTCACGGTAATCGTCATCTATGCGGTCGGCCGCCTGCTGCTCCGGCCGGTATTCCGCGCGGTCGCGCAGACGAACAGTCGCGAAGCGTTCATGGCAATGATCGTTCTGGTCGCGCTGGGCACCGCTGCGATTACCGGCGTCGTCGGACTGTCGATGGCGCTCGGTGCGTTTCTTGCTGGACTGCTGATTGCCGAAACCGAGTATCGTCACCAGGTCGAGGTCGATATCGAACCGTTCAAGGGCCTGATGCTCGGGCTCTTCTTCATGTCCGTCGGCATGGGCATCGACTGGCGTGTTCTGGGAGATTCGCCGTTCTGGATCGCCGCCTCGGTGCT
>CAYPGL010000041.1:0-10010 GCA_964410035.1 uncultured Qipengyuania sp.
TTGCTCCAGTGCGCCTCTATCAACTGTCCGAGCGCACTTCCCGCCATCGGGCCGCGCCAAGCCAATGCCTTGCCCGGCGCCACGAGGTGCCCCATCGATAGATGCGGCACGCCATACTTGCTTTCTATCGGGACCGGCTTGTTGTCCCGTGCATCGGGCTTCTGCCCCTGGCTACCGAAAATTACGGGCTGCGACGGGCCATAAATATCTGCATCCACCAGCCCGACTTTCACGCCGCTGCGCGCGAGGGCGATGGCGAGATTGGCCGTCAGCGTCGACTTGCCCACGCCGCCCTTGCCGGAGCCGATGGCGATGATCATCGGGCCCTTTCGTTCGGCAGTCATGACAACCCGCACGCCGCCAACATCTTCGCGCGCTTCAAGTTTGTCTTGGATCAAGCGTTCCATATCGGCGCGCTGCTCGTCAGAGAGGCCTGCGACATCGAGCACTACCGTCGCACGTCCTTCGTTCAGGACCGATCCCGTGATGCGGGCTGCGATTTCGGGCGGAAACTGGTCGGAAAAGTCGGCGCGGCTCATGTCGGCCGCTGCTGTAGCATCGAAAAGCGCGCTGCAACCCCTGTTTTTCCGCCAAAGCCTTCCTATAAGACACTTATGAGAATTTTGGACGGGCTTGGACAGAGGATCCGCCTCACAATGGCAGGAAACAATCCATGGGGTTCGGGGGGCGATGGCTCCTCGGGTTCGGGCGATGACGGTGACAAGGGCGACGGCGACAAGCCCAAGGGTCCGCGCAATCCCTGGCTTCCACCCGGAAAGGGCGGCGGCGGGCGCCGCGGTCCGAACATCGAAGACATTTTCAGGAACCGCGGCCCGGAAGGCCCGCGTCGCCAAGGCAGTGGCGGACCGGGAGGACCCGGTTTCCGCATGCCCCAGAGGCCCGGCGGTAAAAGCTGGTTTCCCGTTCTGGTGGTCGGCATTATTGCGCTTGGCCTGCTCGCCACGAGCGTGCATTTGATCGGACCGCAGCAGCAGGCCGTGGTCAAGACGCTGGGGAATTATACTCGCACACTCGACTCAGGACTGCAGTTCTCCGCTCCCTTCCCTATTGAGACTGTCGAAGTGGAAGATGTGCAGGGTGTGCGCGCCGTGCGCATTCCCGGCAACGACACGCAGGTCAAGCTCATCCTTACCGGCGACCAAAATCTGGTGGATCTGAGTTACATAGTCCGCTGGAACATCAGAAACCTCTCTGATTTCAAGTTCCGTGTGGTCGATCCGATCGAGACCGTGAATGAGGTGGCAGAGGCGGCGATGCGCGCCTCGATTGCCGAGAAGCAGCTCGACGAGACGTTCTCGGGTCAAGGGCGTGCGGCCATTGAGCTTGACGTGCGCGAAAGAATGCAGCGGACACTCGACAATTATCAAGCTGGTATCAACGTGTTGGGTGTCGAAATAGAAAAAGCCGACCCGCCCGGACAGGTAGTCGACGCCTTCCGTGACGTGCAGGTTGCCGAACAAAATGCCGATGCCGCGCGAAATCAGGCTCAGGGTTATGCCCAGCAGGTGCTGGCACAAGCCCAGGGTGAAGCCGAAGCGTTCGACCAAGTATACGAAGAATACCGGCTGGCTCCCGAAGTGACACGACAGCGTCTCTATTACGAGACTATGGAACGCGTCCTCAGCAACACCGACAAGACCATCATAGAGACAGAAGGCGTCACGCCCTATCTACCTCTCCCTGAGATCAGACGGCGCGCGCAGCGATCGCAGCCAGCCACCACAGTAACCGCGCCCGAAGGACAGTAAGATGCAGCGTATCTGGGAAGATCATCGCCTGTCGATCATTGTCGGCGCAATCGTTCTGCTCGGCCTTTTGATGAGCGTGTATGTCGTATCGGAGGAACAGCAGGCTGTCGTCATCCGAACTGGTGAACCGATCGGCACGGTCAATACTCCGGATGGAGAGACGGGCGCGGGTATCTACCTCCGTATGCCGTTCGTGGACCGTGTCGTGCGCATCGAGAAACGGCTGCTCGATCTCGAGATGAGTGACGAGGAAGTGCTGTCGAACGATCAGCAGCGACTGTTGGTCAATGCCTATGCCCGCTTTCGCATTACCGACCCGGTTCGCATGGTTGAACGCGCTGGCACGACTGAAGGCGTACGCAATGCGCTCCAACCCATCCTCAACTCGGTCCTGCGACAAGAACTGGGCCGCCGTACATTCCAGGCGATGCTGACCGCCGAACGCGGGTCGGCCCTCGAAAATGTACGCATCAATCTCGATCGGCAGGCGCGCCAGTACGGGGCCGAGGTTGTCGGAGTGCAGATTACCCGCACTGATCTACCTGACGCACCGCTGCAATCTGCCTTCACCAGAATGGAGTCGGACCGCCAGCGCGAGGCGCGCACGATCCGCGCGCAAGGTAATCGCGATGCCCGCATCATCCGGGCCAACGCAGATGCCGAATCTGCGCGCATCTATGCAGACGCCTTCGGTAAGGATGCGGATTTTTACGATTTCTACCGCGCGATGCAGAGCTACGACGCGACTTTCGCTTCGGAAAATGAGGCTGCAAGCAGCATCATCCTTTCACCGGACAACGAGTATCTGCAGCAGTTCCGCGGACGCCGTTGACCCTTTGTCGAGACGTTTGGGCAGCAAAAGCCTTCGTTCAACGGGTGTTCAGCGCGTAAAAGCAGTTTGCTGCGAGGAACCGCAGCCTTAGCTGCTGGATAGCCTGATTGTGCACGCGCAATGACGTGAAATTGAGGATTTGAAAGAGGACGTGAAAAAAGTGCGATACGCCTATTCCGTGACCGCCACCTTGCTAGCTGGCGGTGCCGCCCTTTCCCTGGCCGGGTTTCCGGCCGGAGCCCAAGTCGCACAGAACGACGATACGCAAATGGCTCGCATGGTCCCCCGTGCCGGAGCTCCGGAAAGCTTTGCCGACCTGACCGCTCAGTTGCAGCCTGCCGTAGTCAATATCTCGACACGTCAACGCATCGAAGTGCAGAATGGAGGCAACCCTTTCGCCGGGACTCCCTTCGAAGAATTGTTCAACCGCCGCCAAGGACAGGACAACGAGCCACAATTCCGGGAAGGCCAGTCACTCGGATCGGGATTCATCATTTCGGCCGATGGCTATGTCGTTACCAACAATCACGTCGTCAGCCCGACCGGTCGCGGTTCGGTTGAAGAAATTACGGTAACTCTCCCAGACGGGACTGAATACGAAGCCGAGCTAATCGGTACCGATCCCTCGTCCGACCTCGCCGTACTCAAGGTCAACCGAGGTGAAGCCTTTCCCTTCGTGAGGTTTGGCGATTCCAGCCAGGCTCGCGTGGGCGACTGGGTGATTGCCATTGGCAATCCGTTCGGTCTCGGTGGGACCGTTACCAGTGGGATCGTATCATCCGTGCTTCGCAATACCGGCGGCGGCGCCTATGACCGCTATCTGCAGACCGACGCCAGCATCAACCGCGGCAATTCAGGCGGTCCCTTGTTCGACATGCAGGGCAACGTCATTGGCATCAACAACGCTATCATTTCGCCGACAGGCGGTAGTGTAGGCATTGGTTTCGCGATTCCCGCCGAAACCGCCGAGCCGATCATCGAGAAGCTCGTACGCGGCATCGAGATCGAGCGCGGTTATCTGGGGATCCAGATCCAGCCCGTGAGCGACGATGTTGCCGCATCGCTTGGCCTCGAACGAAATCGCGGTGAAATCGTCCAGATGGTCCAGCCGGGCGAAGCAGCGGCGGAAGGAGGCGTCGAGGCGGGTGATATCGTCCTGTCGGTCAACGGACGCGACGTTACTCCCGACCAGACCCTGTCCTATCTTGTCGCTAATGTCGCGCCGGGAACAACCATACCGCTTGAAGTGATCCGCAACGGCGAACGTCGCCGCCTGAATGTCACCGTCGGCAAGCGCCCGACCGAGGAAGAATTACGCCAAAGCCAGATGTTCGACCCCGACGCTGAGGAAGACGACGACCTGGCGCCGAGCGACAGCGCGGTTCTCGAAAACAGTCTCGGCCTCCAGGTACTGCAGCTCACGCCGCAAATCGCCCGCCAGTTGGGTGTTGGAACCGATACGCGAGGACTAGTGGTAGCCTCGGTCGATCAGAACTCAGATGCGGCTCGCAAGGGCCTGCGTCGCGGGGACATCATTTTAACCGCAAACTATCGTCCGGTGGTTCAGGTCTCTGAACTCGAAGCGATTGTCGGCAGTGCCAAATCCGAAAACCGTGATGCGATACTTCTTAGAGTCCAGCGCCGAGGCGGTTCGCCTCAGTATATCGCCGTCCGCATGCGCTGATACCTAGTGATATCGTAAGAGCATGAGCCCTCCCGGATCCCTCCGGGAGGGCATTTTTCGTTTCGTAATCAGCCCGGATTGCGCGTCGGTGATGGTGATGGCCGCGGACTGTCACGCCCGATTACACCATCGAGAAAATCGTCGTCCACGGCTTGCGGAGCTCCGTCCGCGCCGCGCCCGTTAGGCGGTTGCGGACGTGGTGCCGGAACACGTTGACCCGAGGGAGGCACCGGCCAGGAAGGACGCATCGTATCATCCTGGCCATCCTGGCCGCCCGACCCCTCGCCCTCACTAGGAAACGGAATCGTACCGCCCGGTCCGTCGCTGCGACCAGGCTCGATGAGATTTCCCTGCTCGTCGATATAATAATAGTCGTCCGGATCGCCGAAGAAAAAGTCGTCCTCCTCTTCCAGCTGCCATTCGGGAAGCTGCAATTCGGTATCGAATTCCTCGACGGGACGATCCTTTACCGCGTAGCGCATATAGGCAGCGAAGGCTTGCGCCGGGGCGCGACCGCCCTGCAGGCTGCCAACCCGGGCATTGTCGTCGCGGCCCATCCAGACGCCGGTCGTGATCCCGGAAGAAAAGCCTACGAAGTAGCCGTCCTTGTTCGAACTGGTCGTGCCGGTTTTGCCGGCAACCGGTCGACCGATCTGTGCGGCGCGACCCGTACCAGTCTGCACGGCTGTCTGGAGTAAGTCGGTAATCCCCCGCGCAACATGATCGGGGATTAATTGCGAACTACGGGAGCGTTTGTGCTGGTATAGTAGGTCACCATCGGCTGTAGTAACCTTGACGATGCCGTAGGGCTCCACCGAAGAACCCCCAGCGGATACGGCTGCAAAGGCCCGTGTCATGTCGAGCAGACGAACCTCGTTCGAACCCAGAACCATGGCCGGGTAGGTGTTGATCGGCGTGGTTATGCCGAACCGGCGAGCCATCGAGGCAACCGCGCTGAAGCCGACCTCGTTGCCCAGCTGTGCCGCGACGGTGTTAATCGAATAGGCGAAGGCCGTGCGAAGATTGGTTTCGCCAATATTCCGGCCATTCGAGTTGCGCGGGCTCCACCCGCCAATCGATACCTCCGTATCGACCACTCGGTCTTCGGGCGTATACCCAGCCTCCAGTGCAGCGAGGTAGACGAAGAGTTTCCAGCTCGAACCGGGTTGCCGCAGTGCATTGGTCGCGCGGTTGTAATTGGTCTGGACATAATCCGTACCGCCTACGAGCGCGAGGATCGCACCGTCCCGATCGAGGCTAACCAGCGCACCTTGCGCACCATCCGGGGTATTGCCGGAAACCGCCGCTGTCGCTGCCCTCTGCATTCCCGGATCGAGCGTAGTCCACACTTCGATCGGCTCGAAGGTTTCAGGCAGAAGGAGATCAAGCTGCGGCAGTGCCCAGTCGGTGAAGTAGCGCACCGAATTGGTCCCGCTCTCCTGCTTCAGCTTTACTGCGGACACGTCGACCTGTGCCTCGCTCGGGCTGATCCTGCCCTGTTCGCGCATCAGCCGGAGCACCACGCTGGCGCGGCCAACGGCAGCATCGACATCGGCGGTGGGAGAATAGCGGCTAGGTGCCTTCACCAGACCCGCGATAATAGCGGCCTCTGCTGTCGAGAGTTCGGTCGCGGGATGGCTGAAGAACTTCCGGCTTGCCGAATCGATACCGTATGCTCCGCCGCCGAAGTAGACCTTATTCAGATAGAGCTCGAGGATCTGCTCCTTCGAAAACTTCCACTCAAGCGCCAGGGCCAGCACTGCCTCGCGCAGCTTGCGGTCGAGCGAGCGATTGGAATTCAGGAAGACGTTTCGCGCGAGTTGCTGGGTGATCGTGGATGTCGCACCAAGCCGGTCTTCGCCCGTCGCCCAGACATAGACTGCACGTGTGAGACCATAGGGATCGACGCCCGGGTGCGAGTAGAAACGCCGGTCTTCAACCGAGATCATCGCATCCTTCATCACCTGCGGGATTTCGCTGCTCGAGAGCCATTTGCCGTAACTGGGGCCGAGCTCCACGATTTCCGTTCCGTCTCGCGCACGCACGACAATAGTTTGCGCGTTCTGGGTCGCCTTGAGCTGGTAATAGCTTGGCAAGGAACGCGCCGCGAAGGCGACTGCAATAGCCAGAAAAACAAGGCCGAGGACAGCCGCCCCGCCGCCCCAGACGAGCAGCCGTCTGAGCCAGACCTTTACACGGCTGTTGCCGCGTCTGCCATCCGCTTCTGCGCGCGATGCTCGTGCCGCGCGCTTGCTGCTTTTGCGGCGGCTGCCTCTCTTGTCCATCGAGTGCGAATTCCCTCGTTTGCGATTGGATTGCCCTTTATCCGCCAGGGCCTGTCATGGCGAGACGTAACCTCGGGTGAATACCGAATTCGCGGTGGAGATTAACACCCCTTCAATCGTCAGGATCAAATTCAAGCGCGGCGGAATTGACACAGTAGCGGAGGCCGCTTTCCCCTGGACCATCGGGGAAAACATGACCAAGGTGTCCTTCACAATTGGAGCAAACCACCTCCGTGCGGACCATCCCGTGCGTCACATCGCGGTGCTCTTCCACTGCATGTCCTTCAGCGGGTGCCTTGAAACTGGGCCAACCCGATCCACTGTCGTATTTATCGGCGCTTTCGAAGAGCAACTGGCCGCACGCCGCGCAATGATAATCACCTTCCGCCTTGTTCTTCTCGTATTTTCCCGTGAAGGCGCGCTCGGTGCCCTTTTCACGGAGTATGTGATATTGCTCCGGCGTCAGCTTTTCGCGCCATTGCTCATCTGTCAATGCGAGCTTTTCAGTCACTGCTTGTCCTTCCTCGGGGATCTGTCCATATGACGAAAACAGGGCGTTCTGCTGACGGTTCCACTTTTGCTTGACGATTCGCAAGGCCAAGGCTAAGTGCGCCGCTTTCTGGCGGTCCATCCGCCCTTTTCGACACGCCCAATTGATTTTCGCCGCTCATAGCTGCGGCTCGACCGAGGACAAACATGGCCAACACGCCGCAAGCCAAAAAGCGCATCCGCCGCAATGACCGCCGCGCAGAGATCAACACCTCGCGCATGAGCCGCATCCGCAACTTCGTTAAGAAGGTGGAGCTTGCGCTTGAAGCCGGTGACAAGAACGAAGCACAGAGCGCATTGCAGAACGCTCAGCCCGAACTGGCGCGCGGCGTTGCACGCGGTGTTCTACACAAGAATACCGCGGCACGGAAGATGAGCCGCCTGTCGAAGCGCGTCGCCGCTCTCTGATTCGGGTCCGGCTGCGGCCGCCGATAAGAAAATTCGAAGGGGCCGTCGGTACATCCGGCGGCCCCTTCTTGCTGTTCGGGTTTCGCATCAAAACCGAATTGTCATTCTAATGTAATGTGATCCTCGGGAATCCCGCGATTCGCGAGTGATATTTTGTGAATTGCGCCTAATTTCAAACGCATGAACGGGGGGCTGCGGGGTAGCGTCGAGTCAACAAGTTTATTTCGGCTTTTTTACAGTTATCCCCCTTGCGACTCATCACGAACGCGACTTAGAAAACGGTTCTGCCCGGGGGGGACAGCCCGGGTATTCACATCGATGGCCAAGGGGAGGGACCACCCGGGAATCACCTGATTCCGGGTAACGGCGGAGCCGTGCCTACCCTCCTGGCGAGCCGCCTTGAAATAGCAGACGATCACGGATCGGATTGTCTGGGGGGAATGATAAAATGACAAAAGCGGGCGAGCTTGCTGGCAAGCGGAAGGCAACTGACAACATGGAAGATCTCGAGGCGGTAAACCTGGCAGCGGATTGGGCCGACATCAGCCAAGGACTGCGCAAGGATCTGGGTCATCAGCTTCACAGCCAATGGATCAAGCCGATCCAGCTGGGTAAGATCGATGCCGATACCGGCACGCTCGACCTCTATCTTCCGACCGAATTCAGCGCCAATTGGGTGAAGGACCGCTTCGCCGACCGGCTGAGCCTGGCATGGAAGATCGCGCGGAACGAAGTCCGCAAGGTCGCCATCTCTGTCCATCCCGGCCGCCGCCAGGTTGCCGACCTGCGCCTCCACAACGATGGTCGCCGCCCGGCCAACGATGCCGACACATCGATGATGGCTATTGGCGCAGATACGCTCGGCGATTCCGGTTTCACCTCCTCGGTAGGCCTCGATGCCTCGCTGACCTTTGCTGCCTTCGTAACCGGCGAAGCGAATATCCTCGCCTTCAACGCTGCCCAACGAATGGCTGCCACCGAGAAACCGCAGTTCAGCCCGCTCTATCTCAAGGCCGCGACCGGACAGGGCAAGACGCACCTGCTCCACGCCATCGGTCACACTTTCCTCCAGACACACAACCGCAGCCGTATCTTCTACTGCAGCGCCGAACGGTTCATGGTCGAATTCGTCCAGGCGCTGAAGGCGAACCGAATGATGGAGTTCAAGGCCCGCCTGCGCAGCTTCGATCTGCTGCTGGTCGATGATATTCAGTTCATCATCGGCAAGGCCAGCGCGCAGGAAGAATTGCTCTATACGATCGACGCGCTGCTCAATGAGGGCAAGCGACTGGTCTTCGCCGCCGACCGTGCACCGCAGGCACTTGATGGAGTGGAGCCGCGCCTTCTTTCGCGCCTTTCGATGGGTCTCGTGGCCGACATTCAGCCAGCCGATATCGAACTGCGCAAGAAGATCCTCCACTCCAAGCTGACCAAGTTCGCACCCCTATCCGTGCCCGAGGACGTGCTCGACTTCCTTGCGCGCACCATTACGCGCAACGTCCGCGAGCTGGTCGGCGGCCTAAACAAGCTGATCGCCTATGCCCAGCTCACCGGACAGGAAGTCTCGCTCCATCTGGCCGAGGAGCAGCTCACCGATATCCTCTCAGCAAACCGCCGCCGGATCACCATCGACGAGATCCAGCGGACCGTCTGCCAGTTCTATCGGATCGACCGCAGCGAAATGAGCTCCAAGCGCCGCGCGCGTGCTGTCGTCCGCCCGCGGCAGGTCGCAATGTATCTTTCGAAGGTACTCACTCCCCGCAGCTATCCAGAAATCGGTCGCAAGTTCGGCGGGCGCGATCACTCCACCGTGATCCATGCCGTTCGCCTGATCGAAGACCTGCGCCAGCGCGATGCCGACATGGACGGCGACGTGCGCAGCCTTCTCCGCCAGCTGGAAAGTTGAACGATCTTCACTCCGTAGCCCTTCGGATCGCGCAGGCGCGGAGCCAAAGCTGATCGACAGGCCGCACGCAGAGGCCTGTCGACAGTTTTCCCACTTGATGCCAACAGGCTCTCCATGAGCCTTTCCCCCGATCGCCTCGACCGTTTTGCGCGCCACATCGTCCTCCCGGAAATCGGCGGCGCGGGGCAGGTCGCGCTGGCTCGTAAGCATCTTGTGCTGATCGGATTGGGCGGGATCGGCAGCCCCGCGCTGCAATATCTTGCAGCGGCGGGGATCGGTAAGTTGACGCTCGTCGATGACGATAAGGTCGACACCTCGAACCTCCAGCGTCAAACGCTCTATAACGAACGCGACGTGGGCCACGGCAAGGCGATTTCCGCCAAGCGCTGGGTAAAGCTGTTCGACCCAGCACTAGAGGTCGAAATCAGCGACCGGCGGATTGACCCCGACCGCGCTGCGGCGCTTATTAAAGGCGTTAATCTCGTGCTGGACGGAACCGATAATTTCGCCACCCGTCTCGCGATTTCGGATGCCTGCGTGAAGGCAGGCGTACCGCTGCTGTCAGCCGCAGTGGGGC